>JAVBJD010000065.1 GCA_030756715.1 Conexivisphaerales archaeon | reverse complement strand
TTGCCAAACTGTTACAGTTTTCGCAAATATTTTGACTCAATTTTTTTATCGATTAATTATCATGTAAATACCATGGAAAAAGATTATGAAAAAATAAGGAAATTTGCGGAAGAAACGTTGGGAGAAATGCCTGAGGTTATAGCCCAGCTTTATAAACTGAACGAAAAAGCTGCAATAGAGCAGTTCAACGAGAACATTTCGTTGTATCTGGGAAGGAAGAATATACCAAAAAAGGTCTTGGCGCTCATCGCTATGTCTGTGGCACTCGCTAACGGCCCCAAGGAATCAGCCATGATTCATTATAAGCTGGCCAGAAGGTTCGGGGCCAGCATTCAGGAAATAATCGATGCGATCAGGGCAACCAAAATGGCGCTCATGTCTTCAACTTTAGACGTTGCTCTATCAATACTAGATTATGGGAAAGAGGAATTGCTCGACAACGATCAAAATTCCGATAATATGCTGGAAAAGGTAAAAAAGGAAACAGAGATCGTTCCCGAGAGGCTTTCCCTTGTAGCAAAGGTTTCAGGTCAACTGCTACAGGAGCATCTGAGGGAAAAGACGGAACTTCTTACGCCAGTGGCCCTTGGTAGGAAGTATGCGTTCGCGGTGGCATTTGCCGTAAGCATATCCATCCACGATAAAGAATGCCAGAAAGTGTACCTTGACCAGTTTATCAGAAACGGGGGCACTAAGGGCGAACTTGAAGACATAATATTCACAACCCGGTTTTTGGTTGGAAACAGGGCGTTCGTAAACGGCCTTGATATACTGAAGTCAATGAACACAATCATTCAGTAATCTTCAATTGAAGAGTTACTTGGCATCGTCTGACTGCTGATATGACCAATTCACGCCAGTTAACCTTAATCTTTAAAGGCATCATAATTGCAGATCTCATGTGTAAGTTTTTTTAAATAGTTTAAAAAGCCGCTTGGGTTAGCACCTTAACTTTAATCTAAAATGAAGGTTAAGACTTAAAAAATTTAACTTTTTAGCGTTGAACTTAATTAATTATTTTGGTAAAACCTCGATTTTTATCAAATATTATAATTGTTATATTTAAATATTATAATTTGACAATATATGATATGATAAAAAGATGGCATGGCGTTGACAGGAGCAAATACAAATGGTATCCGATAATAGATTATGGAGTGTGTAACGGTTGCGGGATGTGTTTGCTTACCTGTGGCAATAACGTTTTTAAATGGGGTCTCAACAGAAATATTCCTGTCGTAGCAAATCCAGATAACTGTGTTCTTGGATGCACAACGTGTGCCAAGCTGTGCCCCGAAGACGCTATAACATTCCAAGATGATCCAAAAAAGTTCTTAAGAAAAATCATCCTCGAAAACAAGATATTTCCACAAGTTAAGAAGGAGCTTGATAAAAGGCTGGAAAAATACCCCGATCATGTCGTAACGATAGAGGAGGTCTCAAATGCAAGAAACTAGCTTAGCTTACTGGCATGGAAAGGAAAGAAAAACCATAGGGTGGTATCCTACAATTGACGAAGAAAAATGCGTTGGTTGTGGGTTATGCGTCGTCACATGTTCGGAAAAAAGGAATGTCTTCGGATATGATCCCATAACAAAAAAAGCCGTCGTTCTTTATCCTTATAATTGTATGGTTGGGTGTGATAACTGCAGGGTAGCTTGCTTATGGGATGCCATTCATTTTCCTGATCCCAACAGTTTAAAGGAGCTTGCAAGAGAAATTATAGACGAAGGGATCATAGCTGGAGAGCTAAGAAAGAAGATCGCCACAGACAAAAGCTTAATTTTGTAAATTGAGCCTTAATCATAAAACTCATGCTTTTTCCACCGTTTTTGTTTGACTTTCGTTCATACGCAAAATGCAACTTATTAAGGGTAAGTACGTATCCTTCACAGAATAATAAGTGTACTTTGACTCTTCCCTTCTTTTAAGAAGCCCGGCATAGTAAAGCCTGTGTAGGTTTAAAGTAATAGTTGGCTGAGGTGTACCCATAGCTATCTCAAGCTCACACGCACACAGTTCTCCATGTTTTAAGAGCGCATCCAGTATAGCTAAACGTATTTTGTTTGAAAGCGCTTTTGTTATGATTTCTAGAGTAGCATAATCTTCAACATTGATTTGTTCTATCTTCTTTAAAGTGCAGCTATCGTCCATATTTTTTGTTATGCAGCGTACAATTTTAATGTTATCCATTCTTTATTCAATAAGCTAAATTTTATAAGACATTAAAGCTAAAAATATAGATTTTTAATTTTTTATAAATATGTAAAATTTCTAAAATTTTAGAAAAATATAAAAACTACCGACGACAACCATTATATTGAGGTGAAAAAAATGAGTGAACAGGGGAAAATAAATCAAGAAAAATCTGGGTCATCTGGCAGGTGGGGTTTTTGGATAGCGATCATAGGTGCCCTGTTGATTATAATTGATGGTATTGCTGTACTTGCTGCTAGCTCATTTTACGGGTGGCATTATGGCGGAATAAGCACAGTGGGTTGGACGGAAATAACAATCAGCATCATCATGTTTATCATCTTACCATTTTACAAAAGATCTCCAGCAGCCATTGGCTGGACTACGTTTGTGCTTGCATTGATAACAATGCCTTTTGATGGAGGATTCTGGGAAATTGGAGCTATACTTGCATTGATAGGCGGTGTCATGGTAGCTTTAAAGAAGTAATTTCAAGCATGTCAAATAAAAATTTAAAAATTATTTTTTATTTTTTAATAGTGGAGTTTAACCATGACTTCCAATAAAGTTTTAAAGGATTGTATTGAATTGGCTGGAAGAATTCTAAGGCGTTGGGGGTTTGCCGAAAAAGATATAATAATATATACAACGTTACTTTTCAGCAACAAACCAATGAGCATGCAGGATATTTCAAAGGAGACTGGACTAAGCCTTTCAACTATTTCGATATCAATTAACAGTCTTATGAAAAGTTATTTGATTAAAGCCGAAAAAAAAGAAAGAAGCAGGATTTTTACGGCAGTTCCGTTGTTTTACGAGTTTTTCCTTAACCAGCCAGCTGAGATGCTTGATAAAGAAGTTATACCTCTTAAACAAAAGCTGATTGAGCTTAAACAAACCATGCCAGAATTAAACAGTAAAATTGACCAGACATTGAACGACTTGAGCAACATGGAGTGCGTTCTAAACGAAATGATAAAGATTAAAAACAACAACAAATGTATAAAAAAGTCTAACAATTTATAACAATTTAATAATTGTTTGAGCCGTTAATTCACAGTTTTTCATTAAATTTTTAATAGTAACGGATTTTCTGTCCAAAAACTGGCTAAAAAGGAGGGTATTGAACCGAAACCCTTATTGCCCTGCCACGGCGAATTTTAGTTAATCTTTACTTTTTTCTTTTAATCTTTACTTTTTCTATAATTTCTGGAAGAATAGATTCTACCCTTCCTCTGATTATTATATCGGCCAGTTCATCCTTCTCAGTCTGGCCTTCATTTATAATTATCAGCTTTGCACCTTTCAATTTTGCGTACAGCGGTAGCTGATTTGCAGGAGAAACTGAAAGAGAGGTACCAATTGCTAGAAAAACGTCTGATGCCTTAGCTAGCTCTATTGCTCTTGTAAGCACAACTTGGTCTAAAGGCTCGCCGAAAAATATGATATCTGGCTTTAAAAGCCCTCCACAACTTGGGCAAACAGGGCTTTTTCCGGTAAAATTTTTTATTACGTCTTTTAATGGATAGTTTTTTCTGCATCGGGTACAGACCGCCCTTTCTAGGTTTCCGTGGAGTTCGATCACATTTACAGAACCAGCCTTTTGATGAAGGCCATCTATGTTTTGAGTTATCACGCCGCATAATAAGTTGGTCTTTTCTAGCTCAGCAAGAGCCCGGTGTGCGTCGTTCGGTTTAACTTCCTCTCCTAAGGCGAAATTGTTTATGAAAAGGCTCCAAACTTCGTCTGGGTTGTTCATAAAATAATTTATTTCAAACTTTTCTGGATTTATTGTTTTCCATATCCCCTGAGGCCCTCTAAAATCTCTTATTCCGCTTGGAGTACTTATTCCTGCGCCTGTCAAGACAACAGTGCACTTGCCGTTTAAGATGGCTTCAGCAACCTGTTCAGCGTTCATCGCGTTTTAATAAATTATATTTTCATAAATTTAACCTTTAA
>JAVBJD010000064.1 GCA_030756715.1 Conexivisphaerales archaeon | reverse complement strand
TACCCCCATAAGTTAAAAGTGCAATTGAAATAAATTTAAGAGGGTAAATTGCAAATTACCCGATTGATGCTCAATAAAATAGATAAAACATGTATTTTTGAGTTAAAGTTTTTATACTAAAACGATATCTGCTTTTATGTGCCGCCGTAGCTCAGTTTGGTAGAGCGGCCGGCTGTTAACCGGCAGGTCGTCGGTTCGAGTCCGACCGGCGGCGTTACGTTATTTTTGATAAATACAGCCAGGAAATATTTCAAATAATAAATAATTAAAATCGCTTTAAATAAACTTTTTAAAATAAAAAACCTACTACTATTATGGTTAGTATTATAATATCTGGAATGGCAGGCGTCGGCAAAAGCACTGTCGCAGAAATCATCGCAAAAAAGTTAAAAATTGAAGTAAAAATTGGAGGCGATGTTCTAAAGGACTACGCTGCAAAGCTAGGGTATAAAGGAACAGACAGAAATGATTTCTGGGATACAGAAGAAGGAAAATTTTTCTTAAAACTAAGAGAAAAGGACCCAAGCTTTGATAAAAAGGTCGATGAATTTTTAAAAGAATCAATTAGCAGCAAAGAAATGGTCATAACCAGTTGGAGCCTACCTTGGCTTGTAGAAAACTCTCATGTTAAAGTATGGTTAAAAGGCAGTCAAAAGACAAGAGCTAAAAGAATATCAGAGAGAGACAATATACCTTTCCAAAAGGCTTTAGAAATTGTAAAAGAAAGGGACAATGAAAATTTTTTACATTACAAAAGATTATATGGTATAGAGTTGGACAAGGACTATAGCGTATTTAATTTGGTCATAGATACAGAAATAATAGAACCAGATGTTATTGGCGAAATCATTATTATTTATTATAAAGCATTTAAAAGCGGTATTGAAAAAAGCTTATGAAGAGTATAGCTGAATTGTTGAAAGAAAAAACTGAACCTTTTTATGATGAAGCTCCTAGTGATAAGTACGGCGTTGCTCCTGAAGAAAGGAACTTAGAGTTACACCTCGAATATGGGTTTATACCGCTGGATAAACCTCCTGGTTATTCTAGCTTCGAAGTTGTAAGTTGGGTTAAAAGGATGTTAAACGTAAAGAGAGCTGGACACAGTGGTACCTTAGATCCAAGCGTCAGCGGGCTGTTGCCAATCGCAATAAACTCTGCAACAAAAGCATTATCGGCTTTGCTTTTGGGGCCAAAAGAGTACATAGCCGTTATGAAATTACATGAGAATGTTCCTAATGAAAAAGTTGTCGAAGCCTTAAATATGTTTAAAGGTATGATTTATCAAAGACCGCCAGTAAGATCTTCTGTTAAAAGAAGTATAAGAATAAGGAAAGTCTATGAAATAGAAATATTGGAAAATGACGAAAGGTTCTATTTGCTCAGGCTACTTGTAGAATCTGGTACCTACATCAGGAAAATAATTTATGATGTTGGAGAGCTACTAAAAGTTGGGGCAACTATGGTTGACTTGAGGAGGGTTAGGGTGTCTGATTATACTGAAAGTGATGGGTTTGTAAAGTTACAAGATGTTTGGGAAGCTACTAAAGCGTATAAAGATTCTAAAGATGAAACAAAACTTAGGATTGTTATAAAGCCGATTGAAATAGCCTTAAAGCATCTTAAGCCTATAATAGTAAAAAATTCTGCAATTGGCTCTATATGTAACGGAGCGCCTTTGGCTTTGCCCGGAATTTCAAGAGCGGATCCAAGCATAGAAGCTAACGAGTGGGTGGCATTATATTCAGTAAAAGGCGAAATAGTTGCTATAGGGAAAACTCTTGTTAGCTTTAAGGAAATGGAAACGATGCAAAAAGGCATCGTTGTAAACGTTGATAGAGTGATAATGAAACAGGACACTTATCCTAAGATTTGGAAAGCTCATCAATGAGTTTAATGGCTTGTTCAAGTAGCCTTTTATAGCCATAGCCTTCAGCCTTTACCTTTATCTGTGGCATAGTGTTCGATTTCCTTATCAGAACCCATCCGTCATCGAAGTAAGCTTTTATGCCGTCTATCTCAATAACCTTTTTTGACTCTTTTTCATAATAAGCTTTCAGTTTTTCCATTATGTAATCTTTAGCGCTGTCCACCACTGGAACGGCAACTATATCAGAAGAAGGCGGAAGGTTAAGCTCTTTTATAAAGTCTTTTATTGAAATTTTTAACTTTTTAAGAGTTTCAAGAACTTTTACAAACGCAAATATTGAATCGTCAGCACCATATGTTTCTTTAAAATAATAATGCCCGCTGATTTCGCCGCCAATTAAGGCACTCTTATCTATCATTTCTTTTGTAATAAAAGAGTGGCCGACTCGGCTTATGTATACTTTATAGCCCATATTTCTAAGAAAATATTCGACGGCTTCTGAAAAGTTAACTTCAATTATAGCCCTTTTTTCATCATAATTTTCATAACCTTTTGCAATCAAGGCAAATAAAACATCGCCTCTTACAACATTGCCCTCTTCGTCCACCATAACCAATCTATCGCCATCACCATCGAAAGCTGCCCCTGGACATGAGCCCCTTTTTACGATTTCCTTTAATTTGGTTAAAGTCTCATCGGTAGGTTCGCTGGGCCTGTTCGGAAACCTACCATCCGGTTCAGGAAATAAAAGCTCACATTTCATTTTATATGAATTGCATATTTTGGGCATAATACTAAAAGTGCTGCCATTTCCGATGTCTATGCATACTGAATAGTTTAAAGGAGAGTTAACGTGACTGCTTAAGAAGTTAATATAGTAATTTTCAGCATTGACTTCAAGAAGTTTACCTTCACTAACTTTAATTGGTTTTATATCTTGAAAGAAATTACTTTTGATCGTTTCCATACCGCTACCTTCACCTATTATCTCAGCTTTCTCCTTGCAGAGTTTAAAACCAGTCCAATCTGGGGGGTTGTGACTGGCTGTAACCATTACACCGCCATTCATTCCATAGCCTGCTATATAATTATAAAACAACGGGGTTGGAACCAAACCGAGGGCGTGTACTTCATGGCCTTCCCTTACAAATTCTTCGTTAAGAACTTTATAAAGTTCTTTGCTGCTTTCTCTAACGTCATATGCTGTAGCTATCTTTAATTGCTTCAAACCAAAATAATAAGTAAGAGAAAGAGCTAGCTTTTTTGCGAAATTCTCGTCTATTTGCGTTTTATATAGACCCCTTATGTCATACGCTTTGAATACTTCTTCTAGGTTTGTTTTATTTTTTTGCAACATAAACGTTATTCTTTTGCAACAAATTAAATTTATCTCTAAATAGTAATTCCATAAAACAGGTTTCTGAAGAAATCTATCAATACCATAAGGTCGGATATTTCTTTAGCGTTTTCATTAGAATTTTCCTCCTCGGTTATGATTCCTTGGAGCTTTGTTTTACACAAATTCCAAGCGCTTATTATGTCGTTTTCAGTGAGCCCCTTTTCGTATTTAGATAGCGCATTAAAAACGCTCTTTATGAGTTTGGTGTCCATAACTCCCACTCGGGCAGTTTCCACTAAATTGCTCAACATTTCGTATAATTGGAAAAGGTCTTCATCAGAAATATTGAGTTTGTTAAACTCTTCCATGAACAAAACATTAAGCAAAAAAGTTCTATATAATCATTTCAGTCCAAAAATTATTACAAAATTCATTCGATGTTAATTTTTTTGCCCTTCTGGGATATAGGTGTCTTAGGTTCAAAAGAAACCTGCAAAATCCCATTCACGAAAGAAGCTTTTGCTGAATCAGGGTTTACTTCTACATCTAAAGGTATATCGGCTTCATACTTTTTATTAATCCCTTCTGCATAAATGTGTAAGCTTCTTTCAGTAGCTTCCAGATCGATCTTATCCTTTTGTGCTCCAGGCAACTCAACTATAACGTTTACCTTATTTGTATTGGGATCTACTATTACGTCATAAAATGGCTTTACTACTTCACTTCTTTTAACGCCTTTAGCCGCAGGTTCTATGTTACCGAACTCCCTAATAATTGGCCTTCCATCTTCCCCAATTGTCCATGAAATACCATAATAAAATGGACCTTGAAATTCGCCTTCTTCTATAGATTCAAATAGTTTATCAAACATTTCGTCTATTTCTTTAAAATAATCCCAAATGTCTTTTGGAGCTTTTCTTTTTTCAGGTTCATCGTGAGGCATATTTGTATTTTAACGAATCTTTTATAAAAACAATTCTGCAAATTTGTTATTAGCTCTTATTAAAATAAACAAAAAGTGGGGACGGTG
>JAVBJD010000001.1 GCA_030756715.1 Conexivisphaerales archaeon | reverse complement strand
TGATGATCCGGGAAATGGCAAAGGGTTACTAAGAGTAAAAATCTCGCATATTTAAGGCGGAGAGGAAGTCAGTAAAATAAAGATATGCTAATATTTATGCCATTTTAATTTTAATTATAAATGAACAAATCAGACATTATAATAATTTTGGGCTTCATTTTTATAGTAACTGGTTTTGTATCTTTTGCTTTAGCAGGAACTATCTATGCTCCCAGTCAATCCTCTGGGTATGCATTTTCATTTTTTATATTTCCTTTTCCTTTAATATTTGTAGGAGGAAAGCCAGCATATCTTGTCTCTATAACGGCTGAAATAGCGTTCGTGATATTCATCATCTTTTTTATACTGTACATTTTATACATGATAATGGCTATGAAAAGGCTAAAAGAATCAGTTTAATTGCGATTTTAGTATAAAAAATTTAAAAAGTCTTATAAGTTCGAGTGTTATATTTATAACTGAAATGATAGAAGTAGGTAAACCCGCTCCAGATTTTACTGCAAAGGCATTCTTTCCAAACGAGAAAAAAATAAAGCAGCTAAAACTTAGCGATTATAAGGGGAAATGGGTAGTGCTGACATTTCATCCAGGAGACTTTACATTTGTATGTGCTACAGACCTTGAAGCCTTTCAAGCGTATTACGACAAATTCAAGGCTCTTAACGCCGAAATCCTTGCAATAAGCGAGGATTCTATATATTCTCACAAAGTATGGTGGGAGACAAGCCCAAGGGTAAAAAAGGTTACATACCCTCTTGTCGAGGACATAAGGAAAGACATAGCTACCGTTTATGGCTTCCTGAACACTGACACTGGAATGACAAAAAGAGGCACCGTGATAATAGACCCTGATGGAGTAGTCCAGTATATATCAGTGTTTAACGATAGACTTGGCAAGGACGTAAAGCACGTTCTGAACGCTTTGAAAGGGCTAAAGTACATATATGAGCACCCAGCAAAGCCAGAAGAGTTCGACATAATCCCAGCCAACTGGGAAGAAGGAATGCCAGTAATAAAGATCAGAGTGCCGGACGACATAGGAAAACTTTAAGTTAATTTTTAAGCATCGTTTTTTATTTTTTATCAATTAAAAATGCTATGGTTAATTTACACAACAGGAGAATGTAACCTTAAGTGCTCTTATTGTGGTGGGTCGTTTAGTCCTAATATTGTGCCATGGAAAGTTAAGTACGATCTGAACGTACTAAAAGAAATGATAGAGGCAGATTCAGAAGCCGTAATAATATTTTATGGCGGCGAACCATTGCTAAACCCCGAGTTCATTGAAGATATAATGGACGAAATTCAGGCCAGAAGGTTCGGCATCCAGACTAACGGGACAAAGATCGACCTTCTTCCTGAAAAATATTGGAAAAAGATGGATGTAGTTTTGCTGTCTATAGATGGCAGGAAACAGTTAACGGACAGATTCAGAGGAAAAGGGACTTATGATTCTGTTTTAAAAAGTTTGATAAAACTGAATTCAATAGGAATAAGCAAGATCATAGCAAGAATGACAGTAACTCAGTACACTGACATATATGAAGATGTAATGCACCTTTTTTCAATAGGCTTTAAAAATGTTCATTGGCAGCTAAACGCCGTATGGAGTAAAAAATGGAACATAAAAAGCTGGGCTTACAGCTCTTACATACCAGGCATAAGAAAGCTCGGGGAAAAATTTTTAGAAGAAGCTTCTCAGGGAAATGTTCTGGGCATAATACCTTTTTTAGGAATACTTTCTGCGCATTACTTTGATGGGTACAATGGTCCTCCGTGCGGAGCCGGTTACAGGTCCATTTCCGTAAGCACTGATGGAAGGATCCTTGCGTGCCCTATAGCTGTTTTTGAAAGATGGGCCGTACTTGGAGATGTTGATAAAGGGTTCAAATTTAAAGGATTAGAAATTCCAGAAAAGTGCAAATCATGCGAATACTTTAGATACTGCGGAGGCAGATGCCTTTATTCACTAATGGAGGGTAAAAATCTTTGGGGGTCATTTTATGAAGACCTTGATGAAATTACAAAAAGAACAATCGAAGAGGTCATTTCTTTAACTAAATATCTGGACCACTATATAAATGAGGGTATTATCTCCAAGGATCAATTAAAATACGATCCAACTCAGGATTCAACAGAAGTTATACCTTAACCATAGAGTACACCATGTATCAAAAACGGTAACACTATGGTTGCATCTCCGTGCACTGTAACGTGTTTGCCACGCGGCTTTATTTTTCCCCATGATATTGCCTCTCTCGTAAGAGCACCGCTAAGGCTTCCATCATATTCATAAGCCGTTGTTACGTAAACTGCTATTTCTAGACCATCCCTAAATTGCGACCACCATATCGCGTGGTGTTTTGAGATGCCCCCGCCAATTATAAGCGCGCCCAGCTTTTTATGGGAGTAAACAAAATCAGATACAAGCTGCTCATCTTCGAGAGCATCTACTGTAAAATCTCTGTGAGATTGCTTAAAAAGCCAGAGCTGATATCCAACAGCACCATCGGTGATACCCGGAACAACGACAGGTATCTGGTTTTTATACGCCCAGTAAAGGAAAGAAGACTCATTATTTATCATCTTTCCTATATCCCAAGCAAGCGTATAAGTTGGCGTTTTTGTTTTTTTAGCGTATTCAGAAGTCAACAGTTCCTGCATCTTTTTTTCTATAAGAGGACCATAATTTTCCAAAGGTATGAAAACATTTCCAAGTCTATGTATGCCTTTTTCTCTAAGCTTTACATCGTCTTCAAAGTACGAACCTTCGTAATAGTTAGAGAAGCTTCTCGCTATGTCATGGTCAAGGGCTCCGCAAGTTGTTATGACAAGATCGAACATCTTTAGCTTTATTAGTTGCGTTATTACCCCCCTTAATCCTGTAGCTATTATATCTGCAGGAAACGTCAAAATCCTCCCATAATCTCCAGAAAAAAGCTCTTTCAAATAATCCAGAGCTTCTCCCATTTCCCTGCCAGAGAATCCGCCGGCTTTAGCCATTTTTTTTAACAGGCTAAATGGCGCATCGTTTTTTTCTAGAACTATATCTTTAACGGGTTCACCTTGCATGGAATTAGTTTAACAATGTTTAACATATTAATGTAGCGTTTTTTCAAAATCATTTATCTATATGCCATTTTAAAAGTAAGGGAAGCCAAGAATTTTATAGCTTCGAATTTTCTAAAAAGTTTATAAACGACAACCGTATGAGCGTTATTATGCCCATAGCTGATCCTGTTAAAAGACAGATAGCTGTTCAGAGGAAACTAATGCATAAGATATGCATGAAATGTGGTGCTAAAAACCCGATTTCTGCTGTTAGATGCAGAAAGTGCGGTAGTAAGTCCCTTAGGCTTCAAAACAGAGAGTTAGGAGCTAAGAAGTAAAGTGTCACGGGCCGGTGGTGTAGCTTGGTCAGCACACCGCCTTGACGCGGCGGAGGTCGCCGGTTCGAATCCGGCCCGGCCCACTTTAATCATAGCAGAAAAAAACGATGCTGCTAAGAGAATCGCTTTTGCTCTTGATCGTTCTTATAAAAAGCTTGCCTTAGAAGGAGTCCCGGTTTATGTCGGTTCATGGAACTCTACAAAGTTTTACGTAATACCTGCTAGAGGACATCTTTACACATTGAAAACAGACGTCGGAGATCTGAGCCTTTTTCCTGTGTTAGATGTTGAGTGGGTTCCTTTAGAAGATGATAGATACGTCATAAAGCTTTTAGAAGTTATGAAAAAGCTGCTCAGAGAAAGTGAACAGGTTGTAATAGCGTGCGATTATGACATAGAAGGTGAAACGATAGGTTTTAACATTGTAAAGTACAATGGAGGTTTTGAAAAGGTAGTTAAAAGAGCAAAGTTTTCAACTCTAACTGTAGAAGAATTAAAGCACAGCTTCAACAGCCTCTTAACAAGGGATAAATGGCTTATGGCCGATGCTGGAAGGACTAGGCACTACATTGACTTTATGTGGGGGATAAGCCTGTCGCGTCTGCTGATGGAAGAAGTAAGGCGCGGTACAGGCAAAAGGTTGAGCCTGAGCATAGGAAGGGTACAGGGGCCTACTTTGATTGAGATATATAACAGGGAATCAGAAATAAACTCATATGTGCCAAAACCATACTGGAAGTTTAAAGTTATAGGCGAAATAAAAGGTGAAGAACTTGAACTTTCTGGTCCAAATTTAAGAAGTTTAGAAGAAGTGCAAAGGGCAAAGGAGCTAAAGGGAAAGATAGGTAAAGTAACGTTTTTTGATAAGAGCATGGAAGAAATAAAACCGCCATATCCGTTTAACTTATCGGATCTACAAAAAGAAGTCTACAGGCTTTTTGGCATTCAGCCATGGGAATCTTTGGCTATTCTTGAAAAGCTGTATTTGAGGGCGCTTATATCTTATCCTCGAACTAGTTCACAAAAACTTCCTCCAGCAATCAATTATAAATCGATTCTTACAAAGCTGGGTCAGAGATACAAAGAAACGGCAAACATATCAAGGTCTTACCCGGTTGAAGGGCCAATGGACGATCCGGCTCATCCGGCAATCTACCCAACCGGTGAACTGCAACCCTTAAGCGGTACCGAGTTCAAACTTTATGACCTTGTTGCGAGGAGGTTCATAGGTACTTTTTACAGAAACGCAAAGGTAGCTAAAAAATATATAAAAGTGAGGGCAGATGTATTTGACCTTGAAGCCGATGGAGCAGCACTTGTAGACAGGGGGTGGCTTGAAGTCTATCCTTTTAAAGAAATAAGAGAAAAGAGCATTCCAGATGCTTCTGTAGGTGACAAAGTGCTCATTAAAGATGTAAAGGTGGAGCTTACTTATACGAAACCCCCTTCAAGGTATACTCCTTCAAGCCTTTTAGAGTGGATGGAATCTAATGAAATAGGCACAAAGGCTACAAGAGCCGATATCATAAAAACGCTTTACAAAAGGGGGTACATAAAGGGCAACAGGATAGAAATAACAGAACTGGGCTTCAGCGTTGCTAGGTATTTCAGTTTTTCCCAGATAATAACGCTTGAAATGACAAGAAAGCTAGAGAATTCTCTAGAGAATATTGAATTCGGTAAAGCTCATCCAAGTTACGTCTTAGGTGAAAGCGCTAGATTCCTTATCGAAGAACTGAAAAACGTGAAACATTCGGAAGAGATGGTTGAACTTACAAGAAAATACCTCGCCGCTGGAACCGGTGAATCGTTTGGAAAATGTCCGGTTTGCGGAAAAGGCGAGCTTATACTGCACATATCTCAGGCCGGAAAAAGGTATTTAAAATGTAACGTTTGTGGAGCATCAGCGCCGCTTCCAAGAAAAGGCAAGCTAGTTCCCGCAAAGAAAAATTGCAGTTATTGCGGGTGGCCTATGATAAAGAGAGGTGGTTGGGTGTTTTGTCCGAACCCGGAGTGCCCAAGCAGCAAAATAAAAAGTGCGTAGTTTGCGGGTCTTATTCAGAAGAAGGTTTACTGTGTTTTAAACACAGGACCGCGGCAAAGAGCCTAACTGAAGGTTATAAATACTGGAAAGAAGCTTTCAACATTTCCTTTAATGAATATTTGAAAGAAGTAAGAAAAAGGCCTGAAACGGGGGTGTGGGTTAAAGAAGTCATCGATTATATTGTTGCTTCAAACGATCTAAGCATAATTAGCGAATAAAAGATTAGCAATTAATTTTAAAATTTTTAAAAAGAAGTTATCATTATAAAAAATATTTTTGTGAATATAAAGTTTATATTTGAGCTTTTATTTATTATTTCTGACATGAGATCTAAAAAGGCTATAAGTAAATATCTAGTAGCAATCCTGATAATCGTGATAATCATCGCGGGAATAGCAGGTTACTCATATTACATTACGCTTACAACACCAAAACCTGTTACCCTTAATGTGGTTGTAGTTTCGGGTTGGAATGATAAAACAGTTGAAATGGCGGCAAAAGATTTTGAGGCAACGCACCCAAATGTTCATTTTAACTTTATAGAGACCACATTTGCTAACGTCTTAGAAAAAGAAATAGTAGCAGAATCTCAGGGTAATGCTTCTTCGTATGATATATTCACTTGGAGCCCAACTATGTCTGGCGCAATAGCGCCATATGTTACACCCTTAGGACCTTTTATATCTCAGTATAATTATAATCTTTCAGATATACCGAGCGCATTTCTGTCTTTTGGAGGGGAATTCTATAACCTATCTACAAAACAAACAGAAATAATAGGTCTACCTCTTGATCTTAGTGTGCTGGTTCTGTTTTACAGAACTGATATATTCGGGAACGCAACTCTTGCGCAGGCGTTCCAAGCTCAGTACAAGGTGCCATTTAATCCGAACGATTGGACAAACTGGACCGAAGTTGTGTGGGCAGCGCAGTTCATACAGCAACACCACGCGGCTCAGTATGGTATAATTGTAGACGATAACCCAAGCCACGGACTTATAGATACTTTCCCTGCCATATTTTACTGGTGGTATATGCAGAACACTACCCTTAATGGAGGCACAAAAGGCGGTTTGCCACCGTTTAACATACTTTTTACCTCCCAGCTAAAACCGTCATTTAATAATTCAGCAGGAGCAGCCGCATTAGTGACATTAAAGCAGTTAGTGCAATATGAACCTTCACCCAACGTTTTAATCGTTGACTATAGTCACCTTCAATCTTTATTTGGAGCCGGCCAGGCAGGCATGGAGATAGGCTGGTCAGGATTTTACGACTCATTCAACAACCCATCTCAATATCCCGCAACAGCAGGAAAGATAGCAATGGCTCTCCTTCCGGGAGGTTATGCTGAAGCAGGAGGTTCATTCTTAGGTATAGCAAAATATTCAGCTCATAAAGCACTGGCTTTCCAGTTCCTTGAATTTATTACTTCTGACAAGGAAGCAGCAAGCCTTTACTATAGAGGAGGATTCCCGCCAGATGAACTTGGTGCGATAAAACTAATTGCTAGCAACAGCACTTATACAAAAGAGTGGTCGTTCTACACAAAGGCCGCTCAGGTAGCATATGCTAACCCGCCAGCGTTGCCAATAACCTCTTCTGAGCTTATGCCCGTTCTAAACCATCAGATATTCAATTACATAACTGGCGTAACAAACAACCCATACACAGCCCTCAATACAGCCGCTTCACAGTGGGCAACATATATAAATCAGTACCTTTCAAAATAACACATGTCTAACTGGAGCTACAGGAACGCAGCTTTAATATTAGCTTTACCTTTTATTATTTATTTGGTTGTTTTCACCCTTTATCCAATAGTTTACTCAATAATTCTTAGTTTCTCAAAAGTAGGTCTTCTTTATAATTTCGCTGGTATGGTTGGAGTAGAAAATTATATTTTGCTTTTTAGTAACCCATTTTTTCTTAAAACGTTCATTAACACTCTTATATTTGCTTTTTCAGTAACTGCAGCTGACATAGTGTTCTCTATATTATTAGCTTTATCTATAGAAAGAATAGCTAGGGGAAAATCAATCTTTACTACGTTTTTAACTTCACCTTTAATGCTACCAGCGGTAGTTGTAGCAGTTGTTTGGGAGATAATAATGGATCCGTTTGTCGGACCTCTTGATTATGTTCTGAAGCTTTTTCATTTTCCAACCATAGGGTGGCTTGCCGACCCTCACGTTATGCTTCTCTCATTGATAATAATAACCATATGGCAAACGACGCCTTTTGCTTTTTTACTTGTGCTCGCTGGGGTTCAGGCAATACCTCCACAATTGAAAGAAGCAGCAATGGTTGATGGTCTTTCAACTTCAGATATGTTTACTCAGGTCACTCTACCATTAATATTGCCTTCCGTTGTTGTAGCAGTTCTAATGACGCTTATTACTGCTTTTAGAACTTTTGACGTAATATTTGTCATAGATTCAGGTGGTTTTAACCCAAGCAATGCACTCTTAGTATATTATGCATACATTTATGCGTTTGTTCCGGGTTATCAAGGTATAGCTATGGCTTCAGTGGTAATTTTAGCAGGGATATCCACCATTTTAGGCATACTTTTTATAAAAGCTATGGGGCTTGAAAGCAGGCTTGGGCTGGAAACAAAAAAGAAGGAAAGGCATTTTAGACTTAGGGTTTCTTTCCCTTCATTTAACATTAGGCCAGAAATTTCCCTCGCGCTTGCTTATCTGATCCTTATTTTTAGCGCAACTTTTGCATTTTTTCCAATAATCTGGACACTTTTAACATCAATGCACTATTCTGGGATAGTTATGAGTATGCTGCCTCATCACCCAATACAAGGTCTTATAAAGAACTTTTCTATGGCGATTTCACAGGGAGCTCCTTACCTCATAGTGAGCCTTGTAGTGGCGCCTGTTGTAGCTGCTTTAACAATAATTTTAGCGGCACCAGCCGCTTATTCAATAGCGAGGTTTAAACTTGGCGGTACAAAGCTGCTCGCCTGGGCGCTTTACCTTTACACTGTTCCGTCAATGGTGTATCTTGTTCCGATATATACACTGATAACAAAACTAGGACTCACGAACACTTGGTGGGCTTTGATGCTGATTTATCCTATTTTCACGCTTCCCCTTTCGGTTTGGATATTAACAGGATTTTATAATGACGTGCCAAAAGAAATAGACGAATCAGCGTTGATAGACGGGAAATCACGCATAGATGCCTTTTTTGACATAATTTTGCCGATAATAAGGCCTGCGCTTGCCGTAGCTGCATTTTTTGCGATACTTTCGAGCTATACAGAATTTATGTTCGCGTTAACCTTAGGCAGAACGCCATACCTTTTTAACTTTCCGCCCACGGGTTCAGAAACAGCGACCGTTTTTGTAGCTTCTGCGTTAGTTTACGGTTCTGGTGAGGTTGTAAACTATGGAATGCTGGCCGCAGCAGGATTGCTAGTTTCCGTTCCGGTCATACTGATTTCCGCGTTTTTACAAAAATATATAATCAAGGGGTTATGGGTTGGAGGGCTGAAGGGGTAGGATAAACAAGTTTTCCCTCTTTAAAAACTAAAAACTTATCGATTCTTAATTTTACATCTTCTCCGATCTTTACTTTTATTTCCGGCGATGTTTTTACCTTGATCTCTTGGCTATCTGCAACTATTGTGATGATGCTTTCTGAACCGAGTGGTTCAATCACTAACACCTTACCAGATAGCTGCCCGTCTTCCGAGATCTTTATGTTTTCGGGCCTTATACCAACTTTTACCTCACCTTCGAAGTCTACATATGTTTTGAGTTCTCCGTTTAACAATTTGATTTTTCCTTTTTCAGATCTTGCAGCAATCATGTTTATAGGTGGAGATCCTATAAAACCTGCAACGAACTCGTTAGCTGGATATTCATAAAGATTTAACGGATTATCATATTGCTGAACAAGGCCTTCGTGTATAACTGCTATCCTATCAGCCAAAGCCATAGCTTCAGACTGGTCATGTGTAACATATATTGTAGTTATTTTCAGATCTTTCTGAAGCTTTTTTAAGAATGTTCTGGTTGTTATCCTTACCTTTGCATCAAGATTACTCAAAGGCTCATCTAATAGGAAAAGTTGAGGCCTTCTTACAAGCGCTCTTGCAAGAGCTACCCTTTGCTGCTGTCCCCCGCTCAACTGTCTTGGGTATCTATCAAGTAAACCTTCAATTTCTAGTAAGCCAGCTACTTCTTTAACCTTGCTTTCAATTTCGTCCTTTTTCATTTTTCTTGTCTGCAAAGGTAAAGCTATGTTTTCAAAGACAGTTTTATGAGGGTACAACGCGTAATTTTGGAAAACCATCGCAACGTTTCTTTCGCGTGGTGTAAGATCATCAACTATTTTTTCGCCTATTTTAACGTGTCCTTTATCCTGAATTTCAAGACCCGCTATTATTCTTAATAACGTGGTTTTGCCTGAGCCTGAAGGACCTAAAAGAACAACAAATTCGCCTTCCTCCACTCGAAGGTTCACGCCTTTTAGTACTTGCACTTTACCAAAAGACTTCCAGATGTCAACTAGCTCTAAAGTAGGCATTATTGTGTAGATATAATTTTATATCTCTTATAACTCTTACGGGTTAAAATCTGTAAAAATATTTGAGCTTATGTTTATTAAAAATAGGAAAGAGTTTTTTAATGGCGAATTAAAAATTACAAAACGATGCCTAGAGAGAGCAAGGAAGACGATCTTATAAGCCTTGTTTACAAGATAGTTATCGAGAGCGGTGACAAGGGAATATTGCAGAGCGAACTATGGAAAAAACTTAACCTGACCAGCAGGGACGGATCAAGGATAGCCACAAGATTAGAAAAGAGAAAGTTAATCAGAAGAGAGAAAGTTTTGGAAGATGGCAGGTGGACTTACAGGATTAAACCGCTTCTTATACCTTTGAGCGTTGAAAGCATAGCAGATGCTCCGTGTATTACATGTCCCTTATTTTCAAAATGTTATGACGAAGGCGAGGTTTCCCCCAGAACATGTACAAAATTAGAAAGATGGGTAATGTCTGAGTACCAGCAGCATTTGACGTCGGTGAGAAAAAATGAGACCTGAAGAGGCAAAGAGAGATCATTACAGAAAGATGGCAAAAAGGGCCGGTTACGTTAGCAGGGCGGCCTTTAAAATAAAAGAGATAGACAAAAAGTATGGCATATTCAAAACTGGTCAAAGAATTCTTGACCTAGGTGCTTCTCCAGGTGGATGGTCACAGATGGCTTCTAAAGCTGTTGGTCCTGAAGGGGAAATATATGCGATAGACAAAAGACCTCTCAAGATTGAATCAGAAAACGTAAGATTTGTGCAGATGGATATACTAAAAGATAAAATAACCATGAGTGGTTTTGACGTGGTAATGGCGGACTTGGCTCCAAACGTTTCTGGTGTTTGGGAGCATGATCAGTACGTACAGATACAGCTAGCTCAAAGGGCTTTAGAAATAGCGGAATCATCTCTCAGAAGAGGGGGAAATTTTGTTTGTAAGCTCTTTGACGGCGAGGGGGTAAATGATATAGTAAACAGGGCTAGAAGAGAGTTCAGCTTTGTAAAGTTGACAAAGCCTAAGGCTAGCAGAAAAGAAAGTAGCGAGCTTTACCTCGTATGTAAAAATTATTTAAGGGAGAAAATCTAAGTATGTGGTTATATGGATGAATACGAATTTGCGAAGAATAAATACGATGAAGTATTTAATCTGCTAGAAGAGCATCATAGATGGTTTTCTGAAGCGTTAACGCTTATAGCGTCAGAAAACGTTCTGAGCGAAGCTGTTAAAGAGGCTATAATAACTGATTTTATGTCAAGATATGCAGAGGGCTGGCCAGGGGATAGAGTTTATGCTGGTTGCAAATATATAGATCAGGTTGAGCTTACAGCGATTGAGCTTGGAAAAAAACTTTTCGATGCAGAACACGTAGATGTCAGGCCTATAGCAGGCGTTACCGCAAACCTTTCGGTTTATACAGCGTTTACTGAACCAGGAGATACTATAATATCTCTGGCAATTCCTAACGGGGGACATATAACTTACGGTAAAAAGGAGCTAGGCGGCACTGCTGGAGCTGTAAGAGGGCTAAACGTCGAAAACTTTCCTTTTGATTCAGAAGAGATGAACATAGACGTAGATAAGACAAAGATCATGGTTGAAAAAATGAAAAAAGATGGTAAAAAGCCAAGAATGGTAGTTTTTGGAGGATCGCTTTTCTTGTTCCCTCATCCATTAAAAGAACTTGCGCCTTACTTAAAGGCCGAAAACATATCAATAATGTACGACGGGGCTCACGTTTTAGGGCTTATAGCTGGAGGAGAATTTCAGAAGCCTTTAGAAGAAGGCGCAGACGTTATGACAGGCAGCACTCACAAAACTCTCCCTGGGCCTCAGGGAGGGGTTATAGTGAGCTTTGATAAATATGCAGAAAAACTAAAGAGTGCCGTGTTTCCTAGCAACGTTTCAAACCATCATCTTCATCACGTAGCTGGAAAAGCTGTAGCTTTTGCTGAAATGCTGGCTTTTGGTAGGCAGTACGCAAAAGACATTATTAGGAACGCACAAAAATTAGCTAACGCGCTTTCAGATAAAGGCTTCAAAGTATTAGGCGAGAAGAACGGATATACAAAATCGCATCAGGTTGTTATAGACGTATGGGACTTAGGAGGTGGAGGTGTGGTTGAAAAAGAGCTAGAGGAGGCTAACATAATAGTTAACAGGAATCTGATTCCGGGCGACATTAAATCCGGTAAGCACTTTAAAAACCCAAGCGGGATAAGGATAGGCGTTCAAGAAATCACAAGATTGGGAATGGGACCTTCAGAAATGGAAGAAATAGCGGATTTACTTTATGGAGCTTTAATAAAGAAGGAAGATAAAGATTCCATCAAGAAAAAGGTAAAAGAGCTCAAAGCGCGTTTTCTAAAGGTAAAGTACGCGTTTGAAAGTAAAAGAGATGCATACGAATATATTAAAATAAGGTTAAAATAAAAAGCAATGTAAGGTAACAGCAATGATGATCTAGGCTGAGCTCTGAGGTTTCTATGAAGAGAAAGCCCGCGACTGATTTTTGTTTAAATTTAAAACACTATAAATATAAAAACTGCAACGCTTTGAACTTTTAAGAAAAGGTTATCATTATTTTATTTAATTAGTATTAGACTTGAGTACATTAAACCCATGGGGAGATTTTGGTATAAAGGACTACTCTAAGTTAATTCAAGAATTTGGGATAACGCCCTTAGATGAGACTTTCGAAGACCTCAACGATAATAAATATTATAGAAGAGGCATGTTGGTTGGGCACAGAGATCTGGACAAATTTCTTTCTGAAGCTAAATCCGGAAAAGTAGTAGCAATACTTTCAGGTATAAAACCAAGCGGAATATTTCACATTGGAAGTATGATAACCGCTGAGCAGATGATATATTTTCAAAAAAAGTACTCAAATGCGTTCCTCTTTTATTCAATAGCAGATCTAGAAGCTTATGTTGATAACGGGCAGAGCTTGGATAAGAGCGATGAAATTGCCATATACAACGTTGCGGATATGATAGCTCTGGGAATGGATCCAGAAAGGGCGGTTACATACAAACAATCTTCAGCGCTTGCCGTTTCTGATCTTGCTTTTATATTTTCTGATGATGTAACCTTTAACATGTTAGTTGACATATACGGCGAAAGGAAAATTTCCCTCTATTTCGCAGCTCTGGTCCAAGCAGGTGACATATTTTTACCGGAAACTAAACCCTTTAACGGACCCAAGCCGGTTCTTGTTCCTGTAGGTGCGGATCAGGATCCGCATTTGAGGCTTGCCAGAGATCTTGCTGCTAAACACAAAGAAGATCTACAACTTATACCGCCTTCGGCGATATACCATAAACTTGTTAGATCTCTGACAGGAGACGACAAGATGTCTAAGAGAACACCTCAATCTATGATAACGCTTTCTGATAAAAAAGAAGAACTAAAACAAAAAATAATGAATGCTTTTACTGGAGGGCGTGCAACGATTAAAGAACAAAAGGAACTCGGCGGGGAACCCGAAAAATGCCCCGTCTTCGACCTTTATATTTACTTTGCAAAGGACGACATGCAAATAAAAAACGTCTATAAAGAGTGCAAAAAAGGTGTAAGGATGTGCGGAGGATGCAAAAACGAAGCATACGGGCTCGTAAGCAATTTTATAGAAGATCATCAAGCTAAAAGGAGTGCTGCCATGAACGAAGCAAAAGCTTTGCTGAAGAATGGCGATTCTTTGGTTTTAAAAAGACCTGTATAAATTTTTGGTGTTTTGAGATGTTAAGTGCGCTTATTAAAAATGAATTTATATCGTATATTATTATGGAAATCTAGCAAAAACATTATCCTGTTACTGTTAATTTTTTAAAGCACACATAAATCACGAGAAGGATAAACCCCCTCTCTAAGAGTTAATCTTAAAATTCTTTAAGTAATTTTATCTGTAAAATCTTTTACATTTTTTGAATAAGGAATTTACAGTTAGTGAAAACCTCGCATTTTTTAAGACGGGATAAAGCTCGTCAAGTGTTATAAGTGCTTTTGAGTTCTCTTTTTCATGGGGACGGCCGGTTAATTGGTATTGGTGGTGCGCCTGAGCCGACTTCTCAGGCTATACCGGCTGTCACCGAAAAACAGGTTATTAAAGTAAAGTCCATCAACAGAAGGACTAACAAAGTGCGCCTTTTACCATAAGGAAGCACGGGGCACAAGCCAAAAAAGCTCGGGGATGCCTTCGCGGAAGCTTTCAACGAGCTGAACTACATGAGTATAGAACAGTTCTTTTCTGGTAAGAAAATAGACTTTGAAAGGACAGCCAGAATGATATACGAAAAATACAAAAATCTGTTAGGTTCAGCGAACGTCCAGCAGCTGATAAACAGGAAAAATGAAGCCTGGTCTTCATACATCGTTTTGCATAACGCAGTAGCTCCTGTCAAAGGAGAGTAACCCTCGAGACCCCGGGAACTTCGCCTTAAAAGGAGGATAGGGGACAGTAAGTAAACTCATGATTTTCAAAACCAGAAAATTATGCGATTTTTTCAACATATGACCAATGTATTATGGGCCAAATATTAATAACGTTTCTGTGAGGATAAAACCTAACCTTTATATTGATGCAGTAAAAGATCTTAGAAAGATGGGGCAAGTAGCTTTACATCCGCTGGAAAAAAAGTTTCTTAAATCGTTATTAAAACTAGGGGAAAGCAAGTTAGAAGAAATAGCTCAGGACGCTGGCCTCTCAATGGATCAGGCAAGAAGGGTCGTAGAGTGGCTTAAGGAAAAAAAGCTCGTTGAGGTCAAAGTGGACGAAAAACAAATCGTAGAACTTGACGAAAATGGGAAAAAAGCTATTGCAGAAGGAGCACCAGAAATAAAGTTAGTAAACGAAGCCGTAAAAAAAGGGAAGCTTGACATTAGCGAAGCAAAAAGACTTCTTGGCAATGAAGCTGGAGTTGCACTTGGAATCGCAATTAAAAAGGGTCTGGTAAAAATTTCCCAGAATCTGATATTTCCAGTCTCAGATAAGCAATTAAATACGACAGACGTATACAAGATTTTGGAAAAAATCTCCAGTGGACCCATTTGTATAGAAGATTTAAACAGCGAAGAGATAGCAGAACTAGAAGAACTTAAAAAAAGGCCAAGGTTCGTTAGGTTATCAATAGTAAAGGAAACTAAGGTTAAAGTAGCTGAAGGCGCAAAGATAGACCCCAAAATTCTTGAAAGCGAAGAAATTACGCTATTAACTTCAGGCATTTTGGCCAGCGGTAAGTGGCAGGAATTAAAATTTTCTGAAATAGATCTTTCACAGCCGGTACCTGCAGCATTTCCTGCAAGGATTCACCCTTTATCTGAACTTATAAGCCTTATAAAAGAAATAATGGAAAGCCTTGGTTTTACGGAGATCGAAGGTCCCGTTATAAGGTCTTCTTTCTGGAACTTTGACGTCCTTTTTACTCCCCAAGATCATCCAGCTAGGGATATGCATGATACTTTTTATTTAAAAGATATTACGATAGAGGAGAAGGACACCGACATTGTAAATAAAGTTAAGAGCGTCCATGAAAACGGCTGGATCACAGGTTCAACAGGGTGGGGGTATGTCTGGGATCAAAAAGCAGCTTGGAAAGCTTTGCTGAGAACTCATACAACTACAATCACTTCAGAAGCTATTTACAGAGGTATGAGTGGCAGAATATTTACAGTAGGAAGAGTTTTTAGAAATGAAAAGCCAGATTTTAAGCACCTAGTTGAGCTTCATCAGCTTGACGCTATAGTTATTGAAGAAGGAGCAAGCATAAGAAGGCTTATGGGGTTCCTTACGGCTTTCTATAAAAAGCTTGGTTTTGAAAAAGTAAAGTTCTGGCCTACATTCTTTCCTTATACCGAACCCTCTATGCAGTCCATGATTTATTCTGAAAAGCTTAACGATTGGATTGAACTTTGTGGCATGGGAATTTTCAGGCCTGAAGTCACAAAACCTTTAGGGTACGATGGCCCTGTTTTAGCCTGGGGTATGGGTCTAGAAAGGCTTGCCATGCTAATTTATGATGTTGAAAACATCAGGGAGTTTTATGAAAACAGGTTGAGTTTCTTGAGAAGCTACAAAAGTATAAATCTTAAGCTTAAAGGGCCTCTTGTATAAGCGCTAAAATTTTTATAAAAACCCAAACTTACAAGATTATAACTGCTGTAATTTTTTAAATTATTAGCGCGTGCGTCCCAATGAATAAAACTTAGGCTTCGAGTCGCCTATGTAAAATCCGAATGCATCATTTTTATATCTGTTTCGCTTATGTTCTCTT
The DNA here is from genome assembly GCA_030756715.1 of Conexivisphaerales archaeon. Taxonomy (GTDB): domain Archaea; phylum Thermoproteota; class Nitrososphaeria; order Conexivisphaerales; family UBA164; genus CAYFFZ01. Next base: position 53,393 of record JAVBJD010000001.1, on the reverse strand, counting down.
TTTCTGCTACGTAATGAATAAAGCTTTCTAAGAAAAACAAAGTTCTTAGCTCAAAAGCTGAATATTTCGGGTCTTGAGGAAAGTAGCTGCTTCTGAGACCTTTTAACTTAAAGATCTGTCTACCAGGTATAACTAATGTAAGATCCGAAACCTTTGCAAGTTTTGAATCTTGGAAAGACGTAACTGTAGCTACCTTTGCGCCTTTTGTTCTGGCTTTTTCAGCTAGTGTAGCAAAAAACTCTGATGCAGATCCTGAAATTATAAGCACCAAATCATCGCGTCTTACGGCAACACTTCCTTTATCAAGCCAAAAGTTAACCAGTCTTTCTGTATTTCCTTTTGAAAGGTGTCTAAGCCTTGTAGAAAAGAACCTGCCAACTATGCCACTCAATCCTTCACCGAGAACAGTTGTCTTTTGTTTAGCATATGCTGAAGCTTTTGGTAAAATTTCATAAAGTTTTTCATAATATTCCGAAGGCGGTTCAAACTCTTTTATTATAGCTATAAGTTTCCTGTATGATTCGGTCAGCTCTTCCCCCCTAATGTATGAGACGAGAGAAAGAAGAAATAAAAGAGCTCTAAGTTCAAAAAGAGTGCCCAGAGGGGTTAGAGGTGCCGTGGGTGTTCCTAAAAGATTGTTTATAAAATAATCAGAATCTTTCCATTTTCTAGCTCCCGGTATCAAGATAATTTTGTTTGAAATAAGCGCAAGAGGGCTGTTTGAGTCACTGGTTAATGAAATTATGAAAGAACCGCCCTCTTTCGCTACTCTAGCAACTTCTAGAGTATATTGCGTCGACCCGCTTCCTGAAATAGCTATCAATAAATCGCAAGGTCCAAATACGTACGGTACATCATTTGGGCCGAACGTCTGATCTATGCCTATGTTTCTTAAAAACTTTGCAAAAGCATCAGCTATATCTCCCGATCTTCCAGTCCCAAAAATTATTACCCGTTTTGAATTGGTTATCCTCCCCAATATCCAATCTATATCGTCTTTTGGTTCATACTGAGATACTACATCTATTAATCTATTATAGCTCACAGCATATCTTCGTTTAGCCATAGATATAAAATTATAAAAAAGCAACTTTGCCAGATTGCAGTTATCTGATATCGTTCAAAAATTATTTTTATGAAACTAAGAACGGGCTTTTGATAAAATTACCTTACAAAAACAGAATACATTTTTCTCCAGACAAAAACGTCAAGATGTAACTGGTCTATACCCGATTTTTCAGAAACCTTTTCCCAAACTTTGAGGGCACAAACTGTATTTTTCTGTCCGTTTATTAATCCCAGACTTTTTGAAACTTTTAATATCCTGTTATCAAGGGGTATGGGTATTTTTTTAGGAACGGTTCCATGAATGCCTTCAGCTATCAGACCATAATGAAACATTTTACAAGCAAAAGAAACCGTCTTTTGATAAGAAGCGCCGTATATTCCTAAAAGCATTTCATAAAGTTTGCCAAGGTCTCTTTTATAATCTTCAAGCCCAGATGTAAGCATTTCATCGCTGTCCTTTAAACTGCTGAGTCTCTTGAGTTTGGCGTTTCTGGCTAACTCTCTGTTTTTAATTAAAAACATTTCAACGCTTTTATAAGGATCTGTGGGATCTATATCAAAACCCGATAAATTGTTCCAGTAAGTTTCGCCATTAGTTTTAAGGCGATATGCTACCAAGCTCGCCGCAATTATAAACTTATAAAAGCAATTTTCATTGCATTTCAGCCTTATCCTTTTTAGAGCTTCTAGCTGAGGATCAGTGATCTCAAGCCTGTAATAACAATCAAAATCAACGGATTTAAAAAAACGGGAGATAAGGTCTATCTTTTCACTGTTAATATTACATTTTTCCATTTCAGTATGTAGGATAAACTTTAAGCAACATACCTTCAACCAGCATAGGCAATTTTCTTTCAGCTATAGTTATTGCATCTGATAATTTGGAACTCCTTTCCGCATATATTTCTAGAAGCGGATCGTTTTTGCTTACTTTGTACCCCTGTTTTTGATAAAGAACAACGCCAGCACCCTTGTCCAGAGGCGCGCCTGCAGCCCTTGAAATTTCAACTATAGCCTCATTATCTACAGCAGTTACATACCCATCAGTCTCAGCTTTAATTAAATGTCTATAGCTTCCAACAGGCAGGTCGTCAGGTTTAACGTTCGGGTTACCGCCTTGGGCTTCAATTATTTCCTTCATTTTTTGATAGGTCTTTCCCTTCATTATCATGTCCATAGCCGCTTCATATCCCTGTCCCCTTTGAACAATGCCTGTAGCTTCTAGCAGAATTCCAGCAAGAGACGCGGACTTCGATAACAGGCTCATGCTTGCCTGCGATGGGTTAATTAAGGCAGAAAGAGCTTCTCTGGCTTCAAGCGCAGGCCCAACAGCCCTTCCGATCGGTTGGCCACCATACGTTATTCCAGAACGCACGTTTGCTCCAAGACTTTTCCCAAGCTCATAGAAATCTTTTGCGAGCTTCTCAGCTTCAGAAATATCGCTTAGTTTTGTACCCTTTCCAACTGGTAAATCAAGGGCTATTACTTTTGCGCCTACCGCAAGCTTTTTTGCAAGCACACTTGCCATCATCAATCCACGCGGATTGATCCTTAGCGGGTTTTCAATCTTTATCAAATGGTCATCAGCAGGAGCAAGGTTTAGCGTGCCACCCCAAACTATACATCCATGAGTTTTTGTTACTATTGATCTTATTTCGTTGAGGTTAAACTTAACGTTTGCAAGCACCGACATTGTATCAGCCGTACCAGAAGGACTTGTTATTGCGCTACTGCTAGTTTTTGGAATATAGAGGTCTGTAAGCGCTATAGTAGGCACGATAAGCAAAGTGACCTTGTTACCAGGAACCCCTCCTATAGAATGTTTGTCTACTGTAAATCCAGGGAGTTCTAATTTCTCTCCGCTTTCAACCATAGCTAACGTAAGATTCTTTATCTCTTCTAGATCTAGCCCCACATAGTTTATAGCAAATATAAATTCTGCTATTTCAAGATCGCTCAGCTCATTGTCTACAACGTCATTTATGATTTCTTTTATTTCATTTTCAGAAAGCTTTTCTCCTTTAACTTTTTTTCTTATATATTCAACAGCAAGTGGGGTTTGTTCGTACTGCACGTTAATAACATCTCCATCTTTTACTCCAAGAATCTCAGAAAGATCTTCATAAATACCTATTATCCCCTGCGGAACAAGGCTCTTTGTAGTTTCTACTATGCATGTAGAAGATTTTGAATCAGATGTCACCTTAACTCTATCATTAAGTTCTATACCTATCTTCTGGGCATCTTCTTCATTTATTATTACAGATCTTTTTCCGGCTTTTACATCTATTATCTTTGCTTTAAGTTCCACGTTAAGAAGCAATAACGGATATAGTATTAAAACTTTAATGTTAAACCATCTAGTGTTATGTTATGCTGTTTGAAGACGCCCTAAAAATAAGAAGAGAAAACGGTATTGATCCTTCTGACAACATTGAAATAAAAGAAAAGTTTAGTTTCATTAACGAGCCAAAATTTACAAAAAATGAGTTTTTAAACTATAATGAGTTAAGGGAATTCGTCGTTAGGCAGATAAGCGAATCTTATGGAGGCTACCCTTCCACTTATCAAGATCCGATCAAGGGGACCAAGATAAACTCGATATTTTCAGACTATTTTGGCCAGTGGGAGTTCACGTTCATAGATTTCATTAAAAACTTAAAGACTCCAAAAATAAATCCCCCAAAAGGCAAAGGTTATATTACTTTTGATATAACAAACAGGTTCATACTAAGGTTTGTAGATAGCAAAGCGCCCATCGCTGTTGCAAGCGATAAAATAGCTGATATCATGAACTTGAAAATGAACTCCTTACCTATAAAAATAGGAAATTCTTTTTACAGGCTTTATTTCTCTAAAGAAGTTAAATCACCTCTGTTTTTTGACGGGGTCAAAGCATCAAACGAGCAAAAGGGCAGGCTCGTGAGTTTCGGGGAATTGCTTCTTCCATTAAAAGCTTGTGCTGACCTTTTTTTGTACAGATGCGAAAAAGCGATACAGAATTTTGATGATGCTTTAGAAGAAGCTAGGAACGCTGGACGATTAAACCCTTACTTTTCTTTTCCAAGGTCGATCTTTAAACTGAAGCTCATAGACGATAAAAGAATACAGTTAAACCAGGTATCACTTCAGGCATTGATCGAATCACAAGTGCCGTTCTACACAGAAAAAGACGCTATAAAATTGTCGGATCCTGATGATGAAAGGACTAAAGCTATTCTTCATATACTTAAAAACGGTCTCGGTGGAATAAACACCTTTGAACCCTACAGGGGAACGCTTAAAGTATTCATTAGAATTGATAAAGAGCTTCATGAACTTAACAAGTATGATGGTCTTCTTGCTTCAAAAGGTTTAGGTCTAAATTCAGGTTTAAGGTTAAGGTTCTGTGAGAAGTGTAAAAGAACCACGCCTTTCAGAAAGTGCGAACGATGCGGATCTAAGACTGTTGAAATATATTATTGCAAAAGATGTGGCATATACACAAAGGAGGAAACTTGCCCGAAGTGCGGTTCAAAGACAACAGATCCTCATATCAATGAAATCGATATTAAAGAAAGCCTGAGTTATGCTGCAAGCAGGCTTAATATAATGAACTTAAGGGAGCCAAAGCTTCCTAGAATATTATTAAGCGAACCCGAACTGCCGGATAAATTGCTATTAAGGCAGAAAAACTCTTTGTTAGCGAGTCCGCTCGGAATGATCTTAACCCCGATTAAGTTACAGGCTGGAAACGTTGATGCGAACGAAATTGAGATGCCCGCAAAGTATGAACCATTAATTAAAGAAATTAAATCTTTCATTAAGGAAGAACTAATTAATGTCTATGACCAAAAAGCTGATTATGATGATATAGGTTCAAATCTGATTATTTTTAACAAGCCTCTTAATGCAGGGATAGAGCTTAAAATAAAGGGCTACAGGCAGGGGAATGAAGCTATAGTAAACCCCAACATAATGGAATTTGCTGGTTTAGGGGTACTTGACAATCAGGCTTATTTCGCTTTAAGCGAAGACGTAGCCTTAAACTGTACATGCCAAAAAAACAAAGGGATCGTTGTCTACAAGTCGTCAGAAAGCGCCGATTTGTTTCCGATTGAAATAGACTATATGAGGACGCCTATATACCAGCAAAACCTGACTGAGATCATAAAAGGCATAATAAATTTGCTTTCGAATACATATCCCGACTCTGCAAACGAAAAGGACTCAGTGCATCTGATAAAGAAGGTTGAAGATATGTTCGTAAGGCAGTCATACATTTGCGAAAAATGCGGCAAAAGGCTTAGGGTGCCTCCTTTAAACATGAGATGTCCGAAATGTGGTTCGAAACTCAGGCCTAGGTTCACATCATCCGATTTAAATAATTTTATCCTGCAACTGAACCAGCTATCAGAAGATTTTCAGGGTTCCCAGTATATAGAAATTATAGATATTTATGTAAATAGCATAAAAAGCATCTTCAGGGCTTCAAGCCAGATGAGTCTTGGGGACTTTTGGTAGAGCCTAATGCAAAAAGGTCTATCGTTATTTTCTGTGATTTTATGTAAGGCTTTCCATTCCTGTTTATAATGTTAGCTTTTCCATGCGCTGCTACAGAGTAAACTTTCTTTTCTCCATCGTACACGTCCATATTGATTATAAAATTTCCTGTTTTAATATCAAGGACTTTTTCTTTCTGAACTATTCTGAGGTTATCTTTGCTTATTCCTTCGCTAATTATTAGATCATAAAGCTCTTTTTTTAACCTGCTTTCAAAAGAAGTATTTTTCTTCGACTTAAAGAACCCATATATCTCTTGCTCTATGGTGATTACTTTTAGGTCTGCCGGCTTTTCAAGTTCACGATCTTTGTTTTCCATTTAAAGCTTAAAACGATCATAAATAATTATAAACATATCCTTAAAACAAAAAGCTATCAGAAAAATTATTAAACGATCTTGGGTAAACAATTGTTGTTGAAAAGCGCAAATACATACTTTTTCGGCATATTCCCGAGGTCAGAAAAACTGATAGACATTACGCGTACAAAACAAAATTATCACGAAGATCTTTTAGCAGAATCAGTAAAAATAGTAGAATACCAAAAATCTAAAGGCTTGAAAATCATAAGCGATCCACAGATTACGTGGGAAGACATGTTTAGGCCTTTAGCCTTATCAGCAGACGGTATTAGCGTTAACGGCCTTAACAGATACTTTGAGACAAATACATTTTACAAAGTGCCAGTTATCGTATCAAAACCTGCGGTTAAAGAGGGGTCATTAAAAAAATACCTTACGGCTGGAGCATCGTTGATATCTTTCCCAGATCCTTTTACCTTTTCCTGTTTAAGCAAAGACGAATTTTATGTAGATAAAAAAGCATTTATCAAAGGATTAGGAGATCTGATAGCTTCGTTTGCTGCAGAAGTCAGTAAAGCAGGTTATGAGTATTTGGTATTAAAGGCTCCATCATACGGTAATTGTGAATTCAAAGGTTATGAAGAGAGCATAAAGGAAGCGTTATCTAGCATAAAAAACGCTTTTAAAGGGAAAATTATAGCCCACGTATATTTTTACAGGAATATGGAATCGTTAAACTTTTTAGCGTCTTCTCCATTGGACGGGTTAGGTGTTGATATGTATTCTTTTCAAGTAGACGATCTGAAAAAGTTAGAAAATAAAGGAAAAGATCTTGCATTAGGCCTCATAAACGGTCTTAACACAAAAATGGAAACAAAGGAGCGTGTTATTGATGTCGTTAAAAAAATAAACACCGATCATGAGTTGTACATAACAAATAACGTTGACTTCGAATTTTTACCACAGAAGTTTGCTCTAAAGAAGGTTGACTTGCTTTCCCAAATAGCCGGTGATGTTCCATGAGCGTTTTTAAAACACAGGAAATAGGTAGCCTAAAAAAGCCGAGCTGGCTTTTAGAATTTTTAAGATCTAGCGCCTCAGAAGAAGAAAAAAAGGCAGCACTTGACGATGCTTCATTTGTAAATTTAAAGATGCTTGAACATATAGGGCTGGACTTTGTTTATGATGGCGAAGCTAGAAGAGTTGAAATGTACGAGCTTCCTGCAAAGTTTATACACGGTTTTGAATTTGTAGGAAGAGTTAGGTCGTGGGACAACAAATACTACAAAAAAGCCAGGGTCATTGATGAAGTCTCTTTCGTAAAAAACTATCACCTTGAAGAGTTCATTTTTGTAAAAGAACACGCTTCAAAGACGCCCAAGATACCCGTTACGGGCGCATATACGCTCATGGACTGGTCTTATAACGAATATTACGACTCGAGGGAAGAGCTAGCACTGGATCTAGCGAAAAACATAATCAATAGAATACTAAAAGAGCTAGAAGGCGTTGGCATGCAGGTAGTGCAGATAGATGAACCTGCTGCTACTACGCACCCATCAGAGATGAACATGTTTGCTGAAGTATTTAATGAACAGGTTAAAGGGATAAACGCTAAGATCAACACTCATATATGTTATAGCGGTGATGAATACGCAAGCCTTATGCCCATCATTCCTGATCTGAAGGCAAAACATTTTGCGCTTGAGTTTGCAAACAGGGATTTAAACAATATTGGGGTTGACGATGTTTCTAGGCCTGGTTACAGAGCCCTCAAGGCTTTTAAAGAATATGCTAGCGACAGAGAGATAGGGCTCGGAGTTCTTGATGTTCACTCAGACTTTATAGAACCTCCTGAGCTTATAAGGGATAGAATTCTCTACGCTGTTAAGATACTGGGCGACCCGTCAAAGGTTTACGTCAATCCTGATTGCGGTCTGAGGACAAGAAAAAGGGAAATAGCTTTTGCTAAATTAAAAAACATGATAAAAGGGGTAAAGCTGGCTGAAGCCGCACTAAGATGAAAGTGACTTTCATACTCGCAGAAGCAGCGCTTGAAACTTTACCTGCCAGTCTCCAAAAAGACCCAAGGGTCATAAATTCATGCAAAAAGTTAGGTAAAAAACCAGAAAACTGCCTCTTAGATAAATCTCTTCACTACTGGGCCATGGATAGGTTAAAGGATCGGGAAAAAAGAGGAAGGCCAGATATAGCTTATCGGGTAATTCAGGACGTGGCGTCATCACCGCTTTATAAAAAAGGCATGATGAATTTTTTTGTTCATACTTATAATGACTACATAATTCAGTTTGGCGAAAACGTAAGACCGCCCCACGCTTATTTCAGGTTTGAGGGCTTGATGCTTGATCTGTTCGAAAAAAAGGTTATAAAAGATCCAGAGGGCAAAGTTTTACTTCAATTAAAACGCGGAAAAGTTAAAGACGTTCTAAATGAAACAGGCAAAAGCTCAGCTGTGGGTTTTGATGTCGATGGCGAAAAAGTTACTTATGAGCAAGCCGCAGCTCATGTAGCTAACTACGGCGCTTTTGTTATAGGGGGTTTTCCTGCAGGCAACTTTTCAAAAGAAACCTCTTCGATCTTCTCTAAAAAACTCTCGTTCTCGCAAGAAACTATCGAAACAGATACAGTTGCTTGCAGGTTAATATATGAGCTTGAAAAGATCCTCCTGTTTACAAAATAACTAAAAGTTTGGGAAAGTTTTCGGTAAAGTTTTTAAATGGTACAACTTATAATACCATAGTTAGGTGGTGTAACAATGTCTACTGTACAAACTCCTTATGGTCCAATCTTGGTTCTGAAAGAAGGAACAACAGAAACTAAAGGTTATGATGCTATAAGAAACAACATAGAGGCTGCGCTAGTAATAACGGAGATAATAAAGACCTCTTTAGGTCCTAGAGGAATGGATAAGATGCTCGTTGACACTCTTGGAGATGTAACAATAACCAACGATGGAGCTACAATGCTTAAACAGCTGGATGTCCAGCACCCTGCAGCTAAAATTTTAGTAGAGATAGCGAAGGCTACTGATGCAGAAGTTGGAGACGGTACTACTTCAGCTGTAGTGTTTGCTGGCAGGCTTCTCGAAGAAGCGAGGAAGCTCTTGGACAAGAACGTCCATCCAACAAACATAGTAGACGGGTACCAGTACGCTTCGAAAAAGGCTCTTGAAAGACTTTACCAGATAGCCATAAAAATATCTCCTGAAGACAGAGAATGGCTTCTAAAGCTTGCAAAAACAAGCATGAGGTCAAAGATAATAGCAGAAGAGTCAGATTACCTGGCAAACTTGGTTATAGACGCTGTATTCCAGGTAGCTGAAAAAAGGGATGATAACACATACAAAGTCGATGTAGATAACATTTCTGTTTTAAAGAAACAGGGAGGATCGATGGCCGACTCGACTCTCGTTAAGGGGATAATAGTAGATAAAGAAGTGGTTCACAGCGGTATGCCAAAAACAGTTAAGAACGCAAAGATAGCACTCTTGAACGCACCGTTAGAGATTGAGAAAACAGAATACAGTGCTGAAATAAGGATAAGTGACCCTTCAAAGATGAAAGCTTTCTTGGATCAGGAAGCCGTAATGCTCAAACAGATGGTTGACAAAATAAAAGAAGTAGGCGCCAACGTAGTATTCTGCCAGAAAGGCATAGATGACTTGGCCCAGCATTATCTCGCTAAAGCCGGAATACTGGCTGTAAGAAGGGTGAAAGAAAGCGATATGGGAAGGCTTGCAAAGGCTACAGGCGGCAGAATAGTTACAAACATAGAAGACCTCACTCCGGCTGACTTAGGATATGCAGAACTCGTTGAAGAAAGAAAAGTTGAGGAAGACAAATGGGTCTTCGTTGAAGGTTGCAAGAACCCGAAGGCGGTCAGCATTCTGATAAGGGGAGGAAGCCAGAGAGTGGTGGACGAGGCTGAAAGGTCAATTCACGACGCCATAATGGTTACAAAAGACGTGCTTGAAAAGCCGTTAGTAGTCGCAGGGGGCGGAGCACCTGAAGAAGAAATGGCACAGTACATAAGAGAAGAAGCTAAGAAGATGCCAGGCAGAGACCAGCTCGCTGCGCTTGCTTACGCTGATGCGCTTGAAGAAGCTATACCATTGACTTTAGCTGAAAATGCAGGCATGGATCCGCTCGATGTACAGGTTCAGCTCAGGGCTGCTCATTCAAAGGGAAGCATCTGGTACGGCGTTGATGCATACAGCAATAAGGTTGAAGACATGTACAAACTTGGAGTATTTGAGCCTGCTATAGTAAAGGAGCAGGTTGTAAAAGCGGCAACTGAAGCGGCAACCATGATACTGAGAATAGACGACGTAATCGCTGCAAAGCTTTCCAAGCCGCCGACAGGAGGAGCAGGCGGCAAACCTCCTGGTGGAGAAGGAGAAGAAGGCGGCTCCACGCCGAACTTACCAGAATAAGAAACTTATTTATCTTTGAATCACTCTCTTAATTTTTCTTTTGAATAGTTAATAAGAAAAGATATTTCCTCAAAAGCTTTTGAGGCATCCTCATCTTTTACAACTATGAGTGTATCCGTGTAAGTACTTGAAGTATCCTCTATGTTTATCCCTGCAGAGCTTATAAACCTGTAAATCAGTTCTATGCACCCTGGGGTATTGAGTATTTCTTCAGGGCTGTGGATAACTATAAGCGTGAGCCCGTCTTTTATTTCAAGAAGCTGTAACCTGTATTTAGAGAAGTGCTTTAAAGCTTCTGCTTTAGACAAGCCGTATGTAACCAACGTTATAGCGTTTGAAGTTTTTGAAATATGGATTATTTTATCGGATATGCTCATGCTGTTTTCTATTATTTCTTTTGCTTTTTCGTTTTTGAATACAATCTTCAGAGCGTCTGTTATTATTGTTATGTTGCTCTTAGAAAGGACCTTAAAAGCATCAAATTCTTCATATCTTTTAACTGATCTGTACCTTTTTAACGCAGATACTATAGCTTCTTCAGTAACTCTGTAACCTTGTTTCTCGAGGCGTTTTTTAATTATGCGCGCGAGCGCGCTCAGATTAGCGTAGCCCATCAATAGAGAGTGTTCGTAAGAAATGTTAGAAGAAACTATAGAGTGTACAATTTTTGTTATAGATTGACTATTTTTGGTCATTGAGTTACCCATTATTATAAATAATGACCAAAAAGTATAAAAACTTTGCCAAATTGGTTTTTTGTATGGGAAAAACAGTATTAGCATATTCAGGAGGTCTAGATACAACAACTTGCATAGCGTGGATAAAAGAAAAATACGGTAATGAAGTAATAACGGTTACTGTTGACGTTGGTCAGCAGGAAAACTTCAAAGAAATAGAGGAAAGAGCGTATAAAGCAGGTGCTTCAAAGCACTACTTTTTAGACGCCAAAGACGAGTTTGCAGATGAATACATTTCAGAGGCTATAAAAGCAAACGGTTTTTATGAAAAGAAATATCCTTTAAGCACGTCGCTAGCAAGACCGCTGATAGCAAAGAAGGCCGCTGAAATAGCTAAAAAAGAAAATGCCGATTCAGTGGCTCACGGGAGCACCGGTAAAGGCAACGATCAGGTAAGGTTTGATGTCACTTTGAAAGCACTTTATCCTGGGGTTAAAATAATAGCTCCTGTTAGGGAGTGGAACATGAGCAGAGATGAAGAGCTGAAATATCTTCTAAACAAGGGCATACCATACAAGACATCAAGAAGCGAATTCAGCATAGACGAAAACCTCTGGGGAAGATCTATAGAAAGCGGAAGGCTTGAAGACCCTTTCTTTGAACCTCCAGAAGAAGCTTTTGCTTGGACTGTTTCGCCAGAAAAAGCACCTGATAAACCAGAATATCTCGAGATAGGTTTCAAAAAAGGCGTACCGGAAACGCTCAACGGAGAAAAAATGAAACTTTCTGAGATGATCGCGTTGCTGAATAAAATAGCTGGGAAAAACGCTGTGGGAAGGATAGATCACATTGAAGATAGGGTTGTGGGTATAAAATCACGTGAAGTTTATGAGACGCCGGCTGCGCTTGTCCTGATAGAAGCTCATCAGGAACTGGAAAAGCTAACTCTACCGAAAACCATACTCAGGTTTAAGCCTTACATAGAAGAGCAGTGGTCATTCATGATATATGATGGCTTATGGGCAGATCCTTTGAGGAATGCCCTTGAAGCGTTCATAGAAGAAACTCAGAAGAGCGTTGAAGGCGAAGTTAGGCTAAAACTGTTCAAAGGTAACGTTAGCGTGGTTGGCAGAAAGTCTGATAGATCGCTTTACAAACACGAACTTTCAACGTATTCTTCGGCGTCGACGTTTGATCAGAAACAGGCAGTTGGCTTCATCAATCTTTTTGCGCTTCAAACTTTGGTTTACAGAGAGGTAAATCAGGATGACGGACATCCTTAGAGGAAAAAGGCTAGAACCCATGGATGATCTGGCCCTTAAGATAACTTCTTCTGTTGAAACTGATAAAAGAATACAAAAGGCAGTAGTATATGTTAACATGGCGCACGTCCTTGCTCTGTATAACGCAAGAGCGATATCCAAAGAAGACATGTCAAAGATAATGAAAGCTTTAAGCGAAGAGCTCGGAGGTTTTCCCCTTGATTATAGGTACGAAGACGTTCATATGAGCCTAGAACAGGATTTAAGTTTGAAGATTGGAGAAGTTGCTGGCCATATAGGACTTGCAAAGAGCAGAAACGATCAGGTCGCAACTGCTATTAGGCTTGAGCTAAAAGAAGAGCTTTTATCTGTAATGGAATCATTAGAATCTCTGATAGAAAATATACTGAACGTAGCTTCCGAGAACGTGAAAACATTTTTTATAACGTTCACTCACCTGCAACCTGCACAGGCAAGCACGGGAGCTCACTGGTTGCTATCTTATGCCTGGGCTCTTCTAAGAGATCTGGAGCGCCTCAAACTGGCTTATTCTATAACAGATATGAGTCCCATGGGTTCTGCTGCTAACGCAGGTTCTCTTGTTCCTGTAGACAGGTATGAAGAAGCTGACATGCTAGGTTTCTCAGGATTGGTTGAAAATACCATCGACGCGGTCTCAACAAGAGATTTTATATTTGATGCTTTGTACAGCATCACAAGCATTTCTCTAAATCTATCTAAACTCAGCGCAGACATCATATCTTTTATGTCTTTAGGGATATTGGATCTAGACGACAAGTTTGTCTCTACAAGCAGCATAATGCCTCAGAAGAGGAACCCCGTGGTTGCAGAAATAGTCAGGGCCAAAAGCGCGGTTTTAACATCAAACTTGATTGGGGCAATGGAAATAGTCAGAGGACTTAATTCATCATACAACCTGGATCTGCAGGAAATAACTCCAAGGCTCTGGGCTTCTATAGATGAAGTATCATCTATTCTAAAAGTAATGTCCGGTATGGTTCTAGGAATAAAGTTTAATGAAAATAAAGCAGAAGAACTCGCGAAAAAGGCTTTTGTAATAGCAAGCGATCTTGCTGAGTTTATATCTTTAAAGTTTGGGGTTCCGTTCAGGGAGGCTCATCACATAGTAGGAGAAGCCGTTAAAAGCTCAGAAGCTGGGGGTGAACTTATTTCTTCTTTAATCGAAATCCTTAAACAGAATGGAATAAACGCAGACGCTCAAGAACTGACTCAGGTAATAAACCCGGTATCTTCTATCGAAAAGAAGATAACTGCAGGAGGTCCACATCCTAAAGAAAGCATAAGACAGATAAACATGATAAACCTTAAACTTAAAGAATTCGAAGATTTTGTTAACCTATCCAAGAGAAAGATTGAAAAAACTTATCAGATGATGATTAATAAGGGGTGGTATTAAAATGCCTCTCAAAGCAAAATGTAAAGAATGTGGCGCGGATATAGAAATACCAGACGACGCTTTGCCTGGAGAAATAGTCAGCTGCCCCGATTGCGGTCTTGAATACGAAATAGTATCAATATCAGCAGGAAAGGTCGAGCTCAAGCTAGCTGAAGATATAGGAGAAGACTGGGGAGAATAAGCTACAAATGCCAGATATAACAATAATATTTGACAGACTGAGATGGGAAGAGAAAGAGCTTTTCGAGAAAGGGAAAGAACTTGGACTGGATATAAACATGCTGGACGTAAAAAGCGAACCAAAAGAGCTAACTAACCTGAACAGGGATCCGCAGATAGCTGATATAGTGCTGCAAAGAACCATAAGCCATTATAGGGGTTTATATTACGCTGCTATACTTGAAAACTACGGTCATACAGTTATAAATTCATTCATAACTTCACTGCTTTGTGGCAATAAACTGCTTACAACCCTTCTTTTAGCTAAAAATGGCATACCGACTCCAAAAACTTACGCTGCGTTTTCAATGGAATCAGCGTTAAAGGTTATTGACAAGCTGGGGTATCCGGTAGTGCTTAAACCGATAGTGGGAAGCTGGGGGAGAATGATAGCTAAAATTAACGACAAAGAACAGGCAGAATCTATTTTAGAAACCAGAGAAATGCTAACAGACCCTCAACAACAGATTTACTATATTCAAGAATATGTAAAAAGACCTCCAAGAGATATCAGAGGAATAGTAGTGAATGGGCACGTAATAGCTGCGATATACAGGTACCAGCCAGAAGATGATTGGAGAACCAACATAGCGAGAGGTGGAAAAGCTGAACAGATAAAAATAGACGGTGAACTGGAGGATCTTATGATAAAAGCTTCGAACGTGGTCAACGCAAAACTGGTCGGCGTAGACGCTATGGAGACAGAAAACGGTTATGTTATTCATGAACTTAACAATAACCTGGAATTTCACGGTGCCTTCCAGGCTACAGGGATAGATATAGCCAGAGAAATAATGTCATATGTTAAGGAGCTGGTGAAAAACTGATGGTTAAGGTTTCAATAGTTGGAGCATCAGGGTATGTTGGCGGGGAACTTGTAAGAATTCTCGTAAGGCACCCAAATGTAGAACTCACTTCGTTAACTTCAAGACAGTATGCAGGAGAGTATGTGCACAAAGTCCATCCAAACCTAAAGGGAATACTGAACATAAGGTTCACTGGAGAGGATCCAGTTACGGCCGCGACAAAAGCCGACCTAGTTTTCCTGGCATTGCCCCATAAAGCTTCCGTAAAGGTTGTTCCTGAAATAATGAAATCAGGCGTAAAAATAGTCGACATGAGCGCTGACTTCAGGCTGAAAGATCCTGAACAGTACAAGATTTGGTACAGTTACGAACATCCTTATCCGGATTTGTTAAAAAAATTCGTATATGGCCTTCCTGAGCTTCACAGAGACGAGCTAAAAAATACTAATTATGTGTCAGCACCGGGCTGTATGGCTACTTCATCCATAATAAGCCTCGCGCCTCTTTACAGATACGTATCAGATATCCCTTTAATAGTTGACGCAAAGATAGGCTCATCGGGAGCAGGCGGCAAACCCTCATTGTCAACTCACTACTCAGAAAGGTACGGGGTCATAAGACCTTATAAACCAGCTGGTCACAGACATGCTGCTGAAATAGAACAAGAAATAGGAAGGTTAGCCGGTAAAAAAGTAAAAGTAGGGATGAGCGCGCATGCGGTAAACATAGTCAGAGGAATATTAACCACATCACACATCATTACTGATCAACAAATAACCGTCCCAGAACTATGGAGAGCTTACAGGGAATTTTATAAAAACGAGCCGTTTGTAAGGTTCATGATGGATAAAACAGGAATTTATAAGTATCCTGATCCAAAAGTAGTGGTCGGTTCAAACTTTGCGGACGTTGGTTTCGATTTTGATTCTCATTCAGGCAGAATAGTTGCTCTTGGGGCTATTGATAACTTGATAAAAGGCGCAGCTGGCAGCGCCGTTCAGTCGATGAACTTGATGCTTGGCTTTGACGAAAAGCTCAGCCTTGATGTTCCTGCTATACATCCGGTGTAGATGCAATGAGTCAAATAACAGTAATCAAAATAGGAGGGAGCCTGGTTTCAGAAGGAGAATACATTAATGTCTTGAACGACATAAAAAGTTCGGGACTGCAAAATTTTATACTAGTTCATGGGGGAGGAAACGAAGTAAGCAAGCTTCAGAAAGCTCTTGGAAAAGAACCTGTTTTTGTAACATCGCCTGAGGGCATAAGGAGCAGGTATACAGATCTGGAAACCCTTGAAATATTTAACATGACAATGAGGAACATAGGCACAAAAATAACTTCTCATTTAAACTCTTTGGGATTAAGGGCCGTCAACGTTTCTGGTGTTGACGCTTCTTTTATAAAAGCCGAAAGAAAAAGGAAACTTATAATAATTGACGAAAAAGGAAGGAAACGGGTCATAGAAGGGGGATTTACGGGCAGAATAAAAGAAGTCGACGCCTCGTTTCTAAAAAGCCTTCTAAACTTGGGTTTGATCCCTGTTGTCAGCCCAATAGCTTCAGGCTATGAAGGGGAAATACTGAACGTTGACGGAGATAGAGGGGCATCTGCGATTGCAAGTTCTGTGGGCGCTTCTAAATTAATTATATTCACTAACGTTGAAGGGGTAATCATCGACGGAAAGGTTCTAGATAAGCTTAGCTTAGAAGAAGCGAAAGAAACGTTAAAAAAAGTTGGGCCGGGAATGGATAAAAAGCTACTGGCATGCATAGAAGCGGTAGAAAAAGGCGTAGATTCTGGCATAATAGCTTCTGGAAAAAAAGAAAAACCAATAGAAAGCGCATTAAACGGCATAGGAACAAAGGTGGTCAGAGGATGAGCACTATAGAAGATTCAAGGATGCTTAACACTTTTCAAAGGTACGGAATAAAGGCGATAAAAGGTGAAGGCGCTTATGTGTGGGACGATAACGGCAAAAAATACCTTGACTTTATGCAGGGTTTTGGGGTTGGAATACTCGGGCATAAGAATCAAGCGGTAATTAAGGCAATATATGATCAGCTAAACCAACTGGACATATGCCATGGGTCTCTTTATAATGACGCGAGAGAAAGGTTTTTAGAAGAATTTTTTAGAATAGCACCTAAATCTTTAAGCAGAGCTTTTCTGAGCAACAGCGGAGCCGAAGCTGTGGAGCTTGCACTTAAGCTTGCAAGAAAATATACTGGTAAAAAAGGATTCATATCTTTTACAGGAGCATATCACGGGAAGACTTTTGGCGCTCTTTCCGTAACATACTCGGAAAAGTACAAAGAAGGCTTTGGACCACTGCTGGAGCCGGTTAGGTTTTTTAAGTACGGAGACATAAACGAACTAAGTTCAGCCGACTTTAACGATATAGCGGGAGTTATAGTAGAGCCAATTCAAGGGGAATCTGGTATAATAATACCTCCAGACGACTTTCTTCCTTCTCTTAGGGAAATAACTGAAAAAAAGGGAATACCTCTCATTATAGATGAAATACAATCAGGAATGGGAAGAACCGGTAAGTGGTGGGCTCATCAGCACTGGAACATACAGCCTGACATAATGACGGCGGGAAAGGGAATTGGCGGCGGCATACCAATGGGCGTGACAGCTGTAAGAGAAGACATAGCTTCCGTGATAAAAGTAGGAGAGCACAGCAGCACTATGGGCGGCAATCCCATAGCTTCAGCTGCAGGAACGGCTACAATAAAGGAAGTTGAAAAGCTTTTAGACAGCATACCTGCTAAAGGCGAAAGATTTATGAATGGTTTAAAAAGCCTGAAAAGCCATACGATTAAAGAAGTCAGAGGGAGGGGGCTGATGATATCATTAGAATTAAGGATCAGGTTTAAAGATGTTCTCTTTGCTCAGCTTAAAAACGGACTGATATCTCTTTATTCGGGCCTCACAGTATTAAGGTATCTTCCCCCTTACATTATAACTCAAAAGGATATTGATGATGCGCTATCAATAATCGAAAAAAGCCTTATGGAAATCGATAGTAAAAGGTTTGTTTAGAAACTTTTTTAAGCTTAAACTGCCGAGATAATGATATGGATGAAATAGACCTAAAATTATTAGAACTTCTTAAAGAAGATGGAAGAGCTTCATACATAGATCTAGGAAAGCAGCTGAACCTTTCAGAGGCCGCTGTAAGGCGGAGGGTAAAAAAGTTAGTGGATGACGGGATAATAAAAAAGTTCACAATAGAAATAAAAGAAAGGGAGAGGGCCATGGCTCTAACCTTGCTTTCAACATCCCCCAACATCCCTACTTATGAAGTTGCTTCTAACATATCAAAGATAAAGGGCGTCGAAAAAGTTTACGAGATAACAGGCCAATACGACATAGCCGTGCTTATATCTGCTCCGAGTATAGCAGAAGTAAACAAAGTTATTGACGATATTAGAAAAGCAGACGGCGTTATTAATACTAATACCGTCATTATTCTGAGAGAACTTTAATATTTTTTCACGAAAAACGTTATAAAGTAAAGCGTTATAACCCCATTATGCAGGACGAAAACCAAAAAGATTTAGAAGAAAGTTTGGGATTTGCCCAAATATATAACGGAGGCTTTTTTAATAAAAAAGTAAAGATCTTAGATTCTACGCTTCGTGAAGGAGAACAGGCCCCAGGCATTTCTTTTACAAAAAGACAGAGGTTGCAGATAGGGTGGATGCTGGATTATTTTGGAGTTAACGCTATAGAGATTTCCCCCATAGTATCAGATTCGCATTTTGAATCATGCAAAGAGTTGGTAAAAGCTAAGCTCAGCGCAACAATAGTAGCGCATGGAAGAGCTCTAAAAGAAGATATAGACGTTGCGTTGAGGTGCGACGCATCATTTTATGCGATGTACCATTCTGTTTCTGACATACATTTACAGTATAAACTAAACGTGTCAAGAGAAGAAGCCCTGAACAGAACGCTTACAGCTCTTGACTATGCAAAGTCTCATGGACTACAAGTTAGGGTCACGCTCGAAGACGCGAGCAGGGCAGATCCAACATATTTGAGAGATTTTGCAAAGTCACTTTATGAAGCAAACGTGGACAGGATAAGCGTGCCAGATACCGTCGGAGCCATGAAACCAAGCGGCATGTACAGGCTGGTTAAAAGCGTAAAAGAAGTCGCTCCGGTTCCGATAGACGTTCACTGTCACAACGATATGGGTCTATCACTGGCAAATGCGCTTGCTGGTTACGAAGCTGGGGCAGACCAGGTTCATACTACGATAGGAGGGCTAGGCGAAAGGACAGGCATAACGGATCTTTCCCAATTTGTGTTGGCGCTCTATGTGCTTTATGGCGTTAAGCTAGATGTAAGGTATGAGATGCTGAACGACGTTTACAAGATACTTGAAGAGTACATAGACTATAAAATACCATCGAACCAGCCCATAATGGGAGAAAACGCTTACAAACACAAAGCTGGAACTCATATAGCTGCGATTTTAAACAACCCAATGGCTTATGAGTTAGTTAGCCCCGAATTCTTGGGTAAAAAGAGAAAAATTGTTTTCAGCGAACTTATAGGCAAGAACGGGGCTTCTTTCCTTCTTAAAGTCTTAGGTGTAGATAACGATGAAGCGCTTGCAAGGGAGGTAGCTCGCGGCGTTAAAAGCCTTCAAATGGGCGATCTTTTTGAACTGGAGCTTAATGACGAGATAAAGCAGAGGATTTTAGCTTCTGGTGAAAGGCGATGAAGATAACAATACTTCACGATCTAGTAAGATGGGAAGAAAAAGCGCTTTACCAGGCCTCTTTGAAAAGAGGACTTGAGGTTAATTTGATAGATATAAAAGACGAACATTTCGATATAACCAGAGATTATGACAGCAAGTTTGGAGACGTGGCACTGCAGAGAACCACGAGCTACTATAAAGGGCTTCACAGCACAACAATAATAGAAAGCTTGGGGGTAAAGGTAATAAACAGTTCGCAGATCCTTATGATAACAGGTAACAAACTTTTTACTACAGTTAAACTGAAAGAAAACAATGTGCCAACGCCAAGAACCATTGTTGCGTTTTCTCCAGAAAAAGCTATCGAAGCTTTTAAAGAGCTTGGAGGTAAGGCCGTTATAAAGCCCGTAGTAGGATCTTGGGGCAGGATGGTCGCCCTTCTTGACAGTTATTATTCAGCAAAAGCTGTATTCGAAGAACGCGAATATATGGAACCTATATATCAGGTCTATTACTTACAGGAATATGTGAACAGGCCCCCCAGAGATATAAGGGCTTTTGTGGTTGGTGACCAAGTAATTGCGGCGATTTACAGAAATCAACCCTCGGGTGATTTCAGAACAAATACAGCTTTAGGCGGAAAGGCCGAAAACTGTCCCGTAACTAAAGAAATAGAGGACCTTGCGCTAAAAGCTGCAAGAGCTATAGGGAGCGGCGTTTACGGTGTAGACATGATGGAAACGGAAAAAGGCATAGTTGTACATGAAGTAAACGGAACTGTTGAGTTTAAGAACTCGGTTTCTGTCACAGGGGTAGACATACCGGACAAAATTGTCGAATTTGCTGTAGAGGTAACTAAAAGGTGAGTGCACCAGATCCATTAAATTTTCTTATCGAGAGTTTAAAGATTTATTCTCCTTCTACTGAAGAATCTAAAGTTTCAAACTTCATATATAACTATATAAAATCGATTGGATTTAAAGATGTATTACAGGATAAAGCAAACAACGTAATACTTAAAGTAAAGGACGGTTCACCGAAAGTTTACTTGATAGGCCATATGGATACCGTACCGGGTGAGCTTCCGGTATTTTACGATGGAAATAACATATACGGTAGGGGTGCTGTTGATGCAAAATCTTCTCTTTCAGCGTTACTTCATGCGTCAATAAATCTCATGAATGTCCCTTGTGGAATAAAATTCATAGCAGTTACAGATGAAGAGCGTTTGAGCGAAGGCATGAACGAAGTACTCAAACATGAAGAAAAGCCAGATTACGCAATATTCGGTGAACCAACGGGTGTAAGTAACGTAGCTGTAAGCTATAAAGGCAGGTTGCTGGCAAAGCTGAACTTTAAAGCAAATCCGTACCATTCTTCTTCACCTGTTGAAGAAAAAACAGCTTTTGAGTTAATGATAGAAAAAATAAACGAAGTTCAAAATAAAGTCAGGGGGCTGAACGCTAACGTTACTTCGTATTTTGACGCTGTTACCGCACAGGTTGTTAAATGTGGCTGTGGCGATTCAACAAACAAAACCCCAGCGGACGCATTCGCTTATATAGACATAAGGGTCCCCCCAAAATACAACACGTTTGACCTTGAAAAAATTTTATTTAACAACAATCATCAAATAGAAGACAGGCTAGAACCTTTCAGCACTCCTCCTTCGAATGAACTGCCCCGTGCATTTTTTAGAGGAATATATAAGGTTCTTAGCGTTAAAGCCGGATTTGTAAAAAAGCTTGGAACCTGCGACGGAAACGTTTTAAGGTCATATTATGAAGTTCCTATAATTGCGTATGGGCCGGGGGATTCAAAGCTCTCACACACCGATCAGGAAAGGATTTCTGTAAGCGAGTATTTAACTGCAATAAAAGTTTTAGAGGAATCTATAAAGGAACTATGCAAAAATCGCTAGAAAAGTATTAATTAACAACGAACACTTAATATAAGGATTTGGAAATAAAGGTAGCTTTTTTTGATATGGATGGAACCCTGATAAAAGAAAATTCATGGGATCTCATATACAAAAGCGTTGGGCTTGATACGTCTCCATACCTTAAAGAATATCTTGATGGTAAAATATCTTACAAGAAACTTGTGGAGCTCGATGTTGAGTACTGGAGGAGAAACGGTAGAGATGTAAGCAAAGACATGATAGAGCAACTTACGAAAAAGATAACTATAAAAGATGACGCACTTCTTGCCTCAAGCAGGCTTAAAAAACATGGAGTCAAGTTAGTTATGGTTACAGCTGGGCTCTATGAGTTTGCAGATCGTGTTGGTAGAGAGCTCAAGTTTGATCAAATATATGCCAACAGATTTGTATATGATAAAAAAGGGCTCATAAAGGACGCATTTATAGACGTTGAACCTCTTCATAAATACAGATTGATAGAAAGATATCTAAAAGAAATGGGTATTAAAGCTGAAAACGCAATATCTGTAGGAGACACAGTATATGATGAAAGCATGTTCAAAGCAACCGCGTACGGCTTTTTATTGGATGAAAACGACGACGCAGTTGTTAATGAAAAAGAATATAAAATAAAAAACCTAACACAACTATTTAAATATATAAACCTTGATTAAACCTGCTGTGTTTTGGAGAGCGTTTCATACAGCTTTATCAAAGCCTGTATTCCTTTTTCACCATAACCGAGGTTTTCTGTAGAAACAAGCATCTGATATGTCAGAGATGTTGCGAATAAAGGTATCTTTTTCTTTTTTGCCTCTTCAAGCGCATACCCAATATCTTTTCTTAAATGAGAAAGTTTGAAACCGGGCTCTAGGTCGCCTTTTATGAGCCTAGGCATGTATGATTCTATCGTAAAAGACCTAGCCCCACCCGTGCTAAGGACTTTGTAAACCTGCTCAATGTCAAGGTTGAAAAATTTAGCAAGCTCTATAGCTTCTATCATTGCAAGATCAGAAAGCGCGACTGCTATCTGATTAACGAGCTTCATTTTCTGTCCAGAACCAACTGGGCCGGCATAAATTATCATTTTACCCATAGTTTCAAAAATCGGCTTAACTTTCTCAAACATTTCCTTCTTACCTCCAACCATTATAGTGAGCCTGCCTTCTCTGGCCCCAACATCTCCGCCGGTAACTGGAGCGTCAAGAAACTCGACTTTAAGCTTAGCAAGCACGTTTGCAAACTTTTCAGCGAATTCGGGAGAATTTGTGCTCATATCAACTACAATCAGTCCTTCGTGAGCACCTTCTGCAACTCCATTTTTTGCGAACAAAACGTTTTCCACATCTGGTGCATCGGTTACCATGAGAATAACAACGTCGCTTTTTTCGGCAACTTCCTTAGGTGTTTTTGCAACTGGCACGCCAGCCTCCCTGAAAATTTTTGTCTTAGATTCTGTTCTGTTATAAACTATAAGATCGTAACCGCCTTTAAATACATTATATGCCATCGAAGAACCCATGATTCCCAGTCCGATAAAACCGACTTTCATACTTAATGTTATTAATTTTATTTTATATAGCTTTACTGTATGATTTTTATAATTTTTTAAAATTCAACAATAGGCTAAATCAGCCAATATAACTCCGATAAAGTTTATAAACTACAAATGTAATTGATAGTCATAAAATGACTGTAATGGTTTTTGGTGCAGACGGATACATAGGATGGCCTCTATCCGTAAGGCTTGCCAAAGAACTGGACGAAGAAATAATAGGGGTTGACAACCTGATAACTCGAAAGCTAGTAGAAGAGGTTGGCGGAACGAGCGCTTTACCAATAGGCGGTCCTGAAGAAAGGGTCAAAGCTTATGAAAAAGCTTACGGCAAGAACAACCTAAAAATCATAGTGGGCGATCTTACCGATTCCGAATTTGTAGATAAACTCATAGAAAAATACAAGCCACACACGGTTTATCATCTTGCACAACAAAGAAGCGCCCCATATTCTATGATAGACGTGGATCATGCGGCATACACTGAAGTAAACAACACTTTGACAAACCTCAACCTCATCTTTGCAGTAAAAAAACACTCCCCAAAAACACACATAATAAAGATGGGCACCATGGGAGAATACGGAACTCCAAGATACAAGATAGAAGAGGGTTGGATGAACGTCAAGTACGGAGGGAAAAAATACAGAATCATGATACCGAGAGATCCTGGGTCTTGGTACCACATAAGCAAGGTCTTTGATACTTATAACATAATTTTTGCAAACAAAATATGGGGAATCAGGGCAACAGATGTACAACAGGGAGTTGTATACGGAAGCAGGACAGATGATCTATTTAATGATGAGTTAAACACCAGACTTGACTTTGACGGAGTATGGGGCACAGTAATAAACAAATACTTTGCACAGGTCATAGCTTTTAACAAAATGCTAATTTACGGCACTGGACTAATGAAGCGCAGTTTCCTTTCTCTTCAAGACAGCATCGATTGCCTCTTTCTCCTTGGTCAAAAACCAGCAGACGAGGGAGAATACCGCGTTGTTAATCAGATGGAAGAAATACACAACACTCTTGAGCTGGCAAGAAGGGTCAAGAAAATCGTTAACAAATACGGGTTTGACCCAGAATATGTAAGAATACCGGATCCAAGAGTTGAAAAACAGAGACACAAATATTCTGTCTCTCACAAAACATTAAAGAGGCTAGGGTTCAAGCCAAAATATTCGATGGATAAAGTTATGGAAGTTATATTTAATGACCTGCTGAGAAATCAGGATGTAGTTAAAGCGCACGCAGACGCAATATGGCCACGCGTCTACTGGGACAAGCTTAATGAAGAGAACAAGCAGTTATACATTAACGCAATAAACAAGAACCTGATAAACAGGTCAAAATCTTATATCAACAACCTATAGAACTGAAAAAGCCCCTTTTGGGTTTTTATTACCTGGTTTTTAATTTTTAAAAATCATACAGTTCCAAAAACTGCAAATAACGCAATGATTATTATAAATGATGTTATGTATACAATTTTTCTTCCTTTTGATAGCGGGGACACAGAATCGAGCGGTTCAGTTTTGTGGATGTTTTGTACAAAAATTACAGCTAGGGCTAACACAAAGTAGCCTAAAAAACTCATTATTATTATGCTTAAAAGATCTAAGGCTAAAGAGCTTTTTTCCAAGCTTGATATCAGAAGTCCGCCATCTAGGCTTGTTGCCGGAAGGAAATTAACGAACAATATCGTTATTCCGACTGCTGAACCTTCCAAGAAAAGGTTATTGCTATTAAAATAACCCCGAAAGAGCTGGCTTAAAAAAGGTTCTGTTAACGGTTTCTGTATGTTTACGTTAACCTTAAGGCTAAAAATCAGAAAGGCTAGGACACCAAAAAGCGCTACGATGTAAGGGTAAAAAGCTCCATCGAATAGGGCATCCCTGTTTACTGTAGCATCTGATTTTGTATTTATAAAACCCATCAACGGAATAATTCCTGGAATTCCAGGAATAGCATACGAAGTCATGTATTCTGCCTTTTTCAAATAAGATATTATGTATTTAGAAGCTTCGTGAAGAAGCAGCATGGCTAGAATAGGAGCTTCATAAGCTATCATAAATTCGCTGTAGCTGCCCAACTTATAGTATCCATCTAATAGTATTGTTCCCAAAGAGGCTAAAAGCAAAAGTATTTGATAGATGTTGTGTTTGGGAGACTTCTCTATTCTTCTTGTAACCTTTAGTATGTATTTACTACCCAGCTTTATAAGCTTGGGTAAATATTCAGTACTTTTCATATCGCTGTATAGATTTATAAAACTGTTTTTTAAAAAAGAAGGATCATAACTTTTTATCTCAAACTCATAACCATTCTCAGTATGGAATACATCTTCTACGCTAAAATATTTTTTAACGACCGATTCTATATCTTCCATTATCTCTATAGTTTAAATATTATAAACCTAATTTAAAAGCTATTACATAATTTTAACAACGAACAGTCGGATTTTTATTCAATATTCCTTGAAACTACCTCATTGCTTCATCGCTTTCAGTTTTATAAAACTATGTGCGATCTTGGTTAACTTGAGCCATTAGTGTCTGGAATGTGTTCTGCATGTAAAAGCTGCTTTGTAAATGAGCTAGCAATAATCTTCATTATGAACGTATAATTCTGTTTAATCTTTAACAAAAGTTCAAAGCGGGCCCGGCGGGATTCGAACCCGCGGCCTCCGGCTCCGGAGGCCGGCGCTCTATCCTGGCTGAGCTACGGGCCCTTTATAACCGTTATAAGTTCCATATATCCATATATATCTATAACAAAATCTTTGAGCTTGAATATCGGCACGATTGGTATATAATCGATTATTTTAAGTTCACTTTCGTAAAGAGTTACTATTAATGGGATAATCTGTTTTTTCGAAAAAGTTAAAGTAGAAAGCAAAAGGGAAGCTCTCATCTTTTGTGCCTCAACGCTTTTCCTTAAAGAAGATGTTGACATCCTCTTCCAGTGTTTGCAATCTGCAGCGAAAACCAAATCTTGTTTATACGCA
Source organism: Conexivisphaerales archaeon (assembly GCA_030756715.1). Classification (GTDB taxonomy): domain Archaea; phylum Thermoproteota; class Nitrososphaeria; order Conexivisphaerales; family UBA164; genus CAYFFZ01. The sequence continues at coordinate 27,421 of JAVBJD010000001.1, read as the reverse complement.
ATAACATCTATCTCCTTTCTTTTTATTCTAAAGTTTGTCAATGTTGAATAACCGATCTGATTAAACATCAGCTCAGTTAATTTTTCGAAAGACTTCCAGCTTATTTTGGACGCCAAGCTTTCAATTGAGATCTTTTTCGAAAAAAACAGATCTAAAAGTTTATCATCAGGAATCGCTTGTTTTATAGCTTTTACCGTCTCTTCGTCAAAGCTTTCTAGCCATGACGTAAGCGTCTTCACCATCACTATAGTAATATTCAATAGTTCTTACCTTTACAAAGTTAAGCTTTTCATATACTCGTATAGCTTCTTCGTTTGTAACTCTAACTTCAAGGTAGACTTCTTGACACCCTCTGTTCTTCATCCTTTCGATAGCAGTTTGGAGCAAAGCCGTCCCTAGACCTTTTCTCCTGTGTTCAGGCAAAACAGCTATTGAGACCACGTGTCCTTGCTTTACTATTGAAAAGCCAAAATGCGAAAGCCCCCTTTCTATCCTATTCATTATGTATCCTACTGCATTCCCGTCAAGCCAAGCTATAAGGAAGCCTTCTGGAAAATTTCTATAAACTTCTAGGTAAAACTCAAAAGTGTAGTGTTCTGGCAGCGTCTTTTCGTTTATTTTAACTGCTTCCCATATATTGTCTTCATTTGCTTCGCGTATTTCATATTCTCCAACTTTTATCAACGCTCTAATAATTTACATGAAGACGTCTAATAAGCTTTTATAATTAAACAAATCAAAGAGGGCCAGGATTACACAAGTTAAGGTACGGGCATTTTCTGCATTCCCATGTTTTTCCTTCTTGATAAGATTCTGGGGGCGGTGGCGAGTTTATTGATATATAATAATCAAGCATTGCTACTCTTTCGTAGAGTTTTCTCATCATTTCATCGTTTTTTATTACTTTAAAAACCCTGATTCCCCCATCCCTTTTATTCCAATAAAGGAGATACCCTTCATCAAATTTCAAAGCCTGCATGTAAGCATGTAACTGCAGCACATGGCTTTCATACGGACTATCAGGTGTTTTGCTTGCGCTTTTTACCTCTATTAGGTATTTTTTACCTTCTATATCGGCGATTATAATATCTATCCTCCCGCTCAGCTTAATTTTATCTGTAAATTCTAGGTTTATCTTTTCTTCTACGCTCTCTATCCTCACTTTTTCTCCAAACGCTTTAACCACGAGTTCATGAACGCCTTTTCCGGTCATAAATATCACAAGTTCTTCAGAGGTTACAGATTCTCCAGCTGTATAAATATAAAATTGTTTTCTCAGGCAAGAACCTACGTATGAAGGATAGTAAATGCCTTTTGTTGTTTGATGCTCTGATTTTTCCTTCTTCCACAGAGAATCCAGACCATCCTTTAACAATCGTTCAAGCTTTTCTTCTTCAGGATCTTTGCTCATTGAATAAAAAATATTCGATTTGCTGCTTATAAATAGTGCTTCAAACTTACAATTACCAAGCTAGAACCTGAACTTTATGAACTTTTAATGAGTTAAAATTTTATCTACGAAATTTAATTATTTGTTAGATTATTTCAACAAATTCAGATAAAGCTATATTAAATTAATTATATTTTGTTTGGGTTGAGCAAAGCTATAATAAAAGAAGTGATTCTTGAAAACTTTATGAGTTATAAGTATGGAAGGATAACATTAAAACCTGGGTTTAATTTTATAACTGGCCCTAATGGCGCTGGCAAAAGCGCCATTCTTCTCGGTATGTCTTTAGCTATGGGCCAGCTTTCTACTGAAAGAAGCAGGAAACTGGCAGATTTAGTTCGAAGAGGAGAAGATATTGGCAGGGTTTCTTTAGTTATAAACAATTCAAAAGAAAATGGCAAAAGGCCCTTTCCGGCTTATAATAAAGACGAAATAATGCTTTCAAGGTATTTAAGAAAAGACGGCTCTTACTGGTTTGAGATAGATTATAAAGAAGCATCTAGGCAGCAGGTCCTTGATCTTTTAAAGAAAGTAGGTATAGATCCCAATAACCTTCTGATAATAATGCCACAGGGCATGGTTGACGAATTTATCATGATTAAGCCTGAGGACAAGCTAAAAATGGTTGAAGAAGCTCTAGGTATAGCTAATATAAGAGAAAACCTACTTGACGCCAAAAACAGATTAAAGAATATAATAGCTGAAGAAAATCAATACCAAGATCTCATAGGTAAAGCGATGGATTCTCTGGAAAAGTGGCGCGAAGAATACGACAGGTTGGTCATGAGTCGTCAGCTTAAACAGAGGCTAGAGGAGCTAAACGCAGAATATGCATGGGCTGAAGTTTTGAAGCTGGAAAAGTCAATAAACAGCACAAATGAAAAAATAAACAAGATAAACGAAGAAATTTCAACTCAGACAGCAAGAAACAGAGAACTGCTTTCAGATTTTGAATCCGATAAAAACAGGTACAATACTCTAGTTCAAATAATAAAGGAGAGTGCAGCTAAAGCCTATAAAGGCGATGAAAAGTCTGTTACAGCGATTTATGATTCGTTAAACGAAATTAATTCGCTTCTTGAAAAAATGTTAGCCGAATACTCTAAAGTTAAAGTAGGGGAATACAGGATAGACTCTTTAAATTCAAGCCTTAAAGAATTAAACAGGGATCTTGAATCCTTAAAAAACGAGCTGAACGAAGCTATTAAAAAGGTTACAGGTCAAAGGCCTGCAAACGTCAGGACGATCTCTGAAATAGAAGATGAAATAAGGACGATCAACGCTCAGCTGAAAGTTCTTGGAGATGTAAATCAAGAAGCAGAAAAAGTGTACCTAGAGTTCAAGGCTAAAGTGGATGAATACAAGGAAAAGCTGGATGAAGTAAGGAAGAACAAGGAAAAAACCATGAAAGAGATAGAAAGCAGATCTGAAGAGTGGAAAGAAGTTATAAGGAAGACCATTTCTGAGATAAATGAAAAGTATAACGAGATAATGGCAAGGATAAATGCCAGCGGAAAGGTCATACTGATTAACGAAAACGATCCAGAGAACGCCGGTCTTAGGCTTTATGCAAGCTTCGTTGGCACAGACCTAATACCGCTTGACAGTTTTTCTCAGAGCGGCGGAGAGCTGAGCGCGGCAGTAACAGCATTCCTGTTAGCTGTACAGATGTACATAGTTTCTCCTTTCAGGGCATTGGACGAGTTTGACGTCCACATGGATCCAATCATAAGGGAGAAGTTTATCAAAGCTATATATGATGTATCTCAAGGCAGCGAAACACAGTACCTAATAATAACTCCAAACTTCCCTAGCTTTTATGCTCCTGATATAAATTTCATAATAGTTCAGAAGAGTCAGAACGGCAGCGCTCCTAAGGTGATAGCTAAGTGAACGGCAAAGAAGAAGAATTAAAGAAAATAATAGAGCTGCCAGAAGTTTTAAAAAAAGTAGGTGGAGACCCGTTCGCCATCAACGTTGAAGAACTTTTAAAAAAGATAAATGAAAATAAGCTTAAAGACAGGGTTATTTCTTTAAAATACGAATCGCAGGCTCTAAATTCTGTATCTATAGTTATTGAAAAACAAGAAGAATGGGTACTGGATGCGTTAAAGGGCCTTAAAATAGACCCACAGCTCATAAAAGAAAAAGTAAAGCAAATGCCATTTAAAGACTTAGGTCTTATACTTGCAAAGCACACTACTCCAGCCCTTGGGATAAAAAGAATAAGCCGTGAAAGGATAAAGATGGCAGTTGAATACTTGGGGTTGATAGAGCCGTGGGGCAGAAAACCGAGCTTGGGAAGCGTTTCCAGGCACGAAAGCGAATACACACAGAGCATAGTTTTTGACAAAAAGTTTGAAGAAGAAGCTATGGAATTTTACGAAAAAAGCTTAAAGCAGGAACTTGAAAAACTCAAGACAGTGCCCTATAAAGAATTCATAGAGAAGTTTAACGAAAAATTAAAAGTAGCATTTTACATAGCTTACCTCTCAAACATAGGAGTTATATCAGTTCTCAGGAATCCTCTTACTGGAGAAACGCTGATAAGCAACCCGCTAGGAGGAGAATTCGAAAGCGTGGCGATACCATTTGGCTGAAGAAGAACTTCAAAAGAAAGCCATAAAGGCGCTCAGACTTTTACTGATAGAGACTTCATCATTACCGGGATTGAAAGGCTGGGAATTAAAAAAGCATCTTGGGAAAGATTATCTTGAGGCTATAAAAGTAGCTTCCTTAGAAGCTGACAGGTTAGGCATGAAGATAGCTATAATCCCCGATGATGAGGCGCCCAAGGACTTTGAAAAGGCACGGTTTGTGTTGATGACGAAGGAGCCACTCTCTGAAGCAGACTATAGCCGGTGGCTCCGCATAGAAGAAATAGCTTCGCTGGCAATGATTCTTGTAGAGATTTCCCTGAGGGGAGGATCTGTACCTCTAGAGGTGGTAATGAGGATTCTTACCGAAAAGTTGCCTAGGTGGAGAGTGAATCAAATAATAGCAAAGCTAGAAAGGCTTGGATACATAAAAGAAGAAAACGGTATAGTTTTTAAGGACTGGAGGTCAAAGGTTGAAATAGACGAGACAGGATTCATTAAAGACATTATACTTTACAGACAGGATAAATAATCAAGCACAACCAGCCGTTTTAAATTTTAAAAAACCGTTTATAATTGTGCAGCGTATATATAATCGGATGCCCCTTTATGTAAAAGAACTCTTTAAGTCGTACGGCAAAACGGTTGCCGTAAGAGGAATAAGCTTTACGGCCCATGAAGGAAAAGTTTTTGGGCTCCTAGGCCCCAATGGCGCAGGCAAAACTACAACTCTTAAAATAATCGCAACGGTTCTTAAACCTGATTCTGGAAGCGTTTTTTTAAATGATACAGAAGTGATTAATGATCCGGAAAGAGCCAGAGAGTACATTTCGTATGTGCCAGAAGACGCCGGCACATACAGAAACTTAACCGGTTACGAACACCTGACATTTGCTGCAACGGTTTACGCAAAAAATGAAAAAGAATACGATGAATTTCTAGAGGATGGAATTAAAATAGCCGACCTAGGAGACAAGATACACGATAAAACAAAATCCTACAGCAAAGGTATGAAAAGAAGGCTACAGATAGCTAGAGCACTGATGATAAAGCCTAGGCTTGCAGTTTTGGATGAACCAACTGCCGGAATAGACGTCTTTCATGCAATAAACATAAGGAACATTATAAAAGATTTTGCGGTTAAAAACTCGTCTATTGTAATAGTTTCTTCTCATAACATGTTTGAAGTGGAAAAGCTGTGTGATGAAATAGGAATCATAAACGAAGGGGTTTTGCTAAAGGTTGGTTCTGTTAAAGAAATAAAGGGTAACAGCCAGGATCTGGAAGAAGTATTCATAAAACTTGCAAAAGGGGATCAAACAGAACCTCAAAAGGGGGAGATTAAGGGTTGAAGGGAAAGGTAAGGGCGCTCATAAAAAAAGACCTCCTTGACGTGCTTAGAGACCCAAAAGTTTACATAGGCTTCTTCTTACCCCTGCTAATATTCGCGGCTTTTGGATTTATCTCTGCAGTTACCGCGCCCCCTTCAACTGTCCCTTTAAGCGTCTACGTAACTAAGAACTGGAGCCTTCTGGACAGCTATCTTTATAGTCAGGGGGTCAAAATTACAAGTCAGCCATTTAATTCTGATGCTATAATAAGTTATACAAACAGCAGCAATTTCATAAGCCTTAACGTTACTTTTAACATGAAAGATATAAACCAGATTTATTACGCTAAAGCTGAAGCTCTGAATTACGTTCTCAACAATTTTCAGTCATACTACAGGAATTACCTTTTAAAAAAGAGCGGGATCACTGATTTTCAAGTCGTATCAAATCCTGTTAATTTTTCGTTTATTACAAACATCAACAACATTACGTATTCTCTTAATCCGCTTTACATATTTGAAATGACTCAGGTCGAAGAGTTCGTTGCGCCAACTATTCTTTTCGCTCTCTGCATAGGTATGGCTGAAATGTCCGCAACTCTGATAACCGTTGAGCAAGAAGAAAAAACTTTTGAAATGTTGCTTAGCATGCCCATTAAAAGGTACGAAATTCTGATATCAAAAATCGTTTCTTCGTTTGTAATATCTATATTGAGCTCAATATTTTATTTGGTTGGACTCGTTATATTTTCAAATGAATATTTGAGTCTTTTAGGAGCAGTGCAAACAGGACCGCTTATTTCTGTAAACACGCTGATCTTTATGATATTTTTAGTGCTTCTTATGATAAGCACAATCTTTTCGAGCTCACTGGGAATTTTGATAGGGCTTCTAAGCAAAGATTTAAGGATAGCCAATGTATATTTAGGTATAATAACGGTCCCTATACTTATACCAACTCTTTTCTTTATAGCTGGAGGTTCGTTGAGTTACGTAAGCGGGCCCTTTAAAATACTGCTTTTATTGTTACCTCCTACATATGCGATAGAAATTACGAGGGCATTCATAACAAGATACCTCACGGGCTACTGGATTTTAGGTATTTTCGTGGGGCTTATTGAAACGGCTTTAATTCTTTATATTTCATCTTTTATAATAAACGGAGAAAGGCTTAGGATGCTAAAAAATAATAAAGTTAAGAGCGATAAGGAAAGCTAAAATAACAAAAAAGAGGAGGTCAGCAGCTCCAGCATCAGGCCTTTTAATTTCTTCACATTCAAAAGTGAAATCGGGCAAACCTTTGGTTTCAAGTGCAAGCGAGGCAACAAAAGCTTTTTTTACTGAGTTGTAAATCAACGCTTTAAGAAACGTATAGGGCATTGTTATTCTGCTAAACTTTTTTGGCTTTCTTATCCTGCTTACCGAATATAAGGTCTTTGACATTTCTGCCATTTCTGGTAGAAGCCTGAAGGTCATAGCGGCTCCAAGAGCGATCAGAGGTGGAACGTGTATTTTCTTTAAAGCGTTCAAAACGATCTTCGGGTTCAAACGTTTAGAAAAAGAGAAAGCCAAAAACAAAGTTATTAACAGCTTTGCTGAAGATATAATCCCCCATATTATACCTTGGTAAGTGATCGCAATACCCTTGCCTTCTGTTAAAAAGTCAACAAGTAAGTTATAATGGGGTTTTATTACCCAAAAGATAATGTACGTTTTTTGTCCAGAATAAAAACCCCAGTAAAAAAATGCTTGAGATAGCACAAAACCTAAAACTACCCATGCGCTGAATTTTATTACTGGAAGCAGCTGCTTTTTATAATTTACAAAACCATATACAAAAGAAAACAATACGCCAGCCGTAAGGGTATAAATGTTATATGACATTAGTGCTAACGTAGAACCCGTCAAAAGGACTAAAAACGATGTAAAAATACCATAACTTTTATTGCGATTCATAAATTTCACCGTTATAAAAACGATAAACTCTGTCTGATATTTTTTTAGTAAGCGATTCTTCCTGCGTTATAACTATGGCAGAAGAACCTGAGCTCTTTATAAGCTTTAAAATATTAACCAATAATGATAAACCGTACTGATCTTGGCCTTCTGTAGGTTCATCTAGCACATACAGCTCTGGATCTTTAGCTACAGCAGACGCAAGAGCCAATCTAACCCTTTCGCCCCTTGAAAGCGAATGAGGTAGCCTTTCTTTTTTGCTTTCAAGTCCGAAAAATTTTATGCTTTGATCTGCTATGTTTCTGTCTCTGCTTTCGTATAGGACCTCCGAAATTACTTTATCCTGGAGAAACTGAAGCTCTGGGGTTTGTAGCATGAACCCTTTAGTTCTTGCACCTGTAAAGACGCCCTTTGAAGGAAGCATTCCAATGATTATCTTCGCCAAAGTCGATTTCCCAGAACCGTTAGGGCCAACAAACGCGACTATTTCTCCTGCTTTGACTTCAAGGCTTATGTTTTTTAAAGCCTGAACACCTGAATCATAAATGTAGTTCAAGTTAGTTACTTTAATAAGATCCCCGTTTGCTTTTTTATTTTTAAGGTCTATCTCCGGTTCTGGCGCATCAAATTTTTCAGAATGAAGCTCAATACTGGTATCTGCTATATCTTTTAAATACTCAGTCCTATGTTCAGCAATTATAACCGTTACATTTTTTTCTTTTAATAGTTTAAGCTGTTCTATGAACTTTTTTCTTGAATCATTATCAAGGTTTGCAAGAGGCTCATCAAAAAGCACTAACTTATAGCGACCGAGAAGAGCAAAACCAACAGCTACTTTCTGCGCTTCTCCGCCGCTTAAAGTAAACACGTCTCTGTGCAAAAGTCCTCTTAAGCCCAAGGCTTCAACGACTTCATCAAAACTTCTTGGTTCTGGGTTTTTCCAGGTAAGCTCAGTGCAAACATCATAACCAATAAAGGAATTTATGGGTTCTTGAGGTACATAGTAAACCAATTGATTTTTAAGAGCCTCATTAGGCGTTATACCATTAACGTTAATACTTCCTTCAATTTTTGCATCAACGTATTCCCCCACAAACCCCAAAATCGCGTACAAAAGAGAAGTCTTACCAGAACCCGTAGCTCCGCTTATCAAACCTAATTCTCCTTCTCCTAATTCCCAGTTAATATTTTCAAAAATCAACTTTCCATCATAGCGCATCGAGAGGTCCTTGATAGATAACATACAAAAAGGCGTTGGAAACAGAAAGATATAAATATTTGGATGGATAATCCATCCAACATGAGAAACTCATTATTAGCAACGGCCTTATCGGCAATAATAATTGCGGTGCTCGCTTTCATGTTATACATTTCATTTGAGGTTTATGCGTACAGTAAGGTGATGAGCGAAGCCATAACAATGGCTGAGTCATTAGCGATCATAGTAGTTGGTTTAGTTCTCATAAACAAGAATTTAAAAGAAGTCGTGAGGCCAAAAAACCTAGCTTTATCAATAACTTTCGGAATATTGCTTTACGCTGCACAGTTTGCGATTGCGTATATACCTTCGTTTGTTTGGTACACTCCTCCTTTAAACTACTTTGCAACAGCTCTTTTTGTGTACCTTCCACAGGGTTTAATAGTAAGCGTTTTGCTTTTACTTACCGATAACGCATACGGATCTATTTTCATGATGATAATACCGTTTTACATAATATCTATGATCGCTTTCTTTAACCCTATCTGGACTCCTTTCTACTTCAGCATGGCGGCTTTGGCAGAACTTATAATCTTAGCTGGAAAGAAAGAGTATATAACTCCTGCACTTGGCTCTATAATGTTCAGTGCGGCAGACGCTTTTCTCGCATCGCAGTTTATGCTCTTTAACTTCGGTGTTTATCAGCCGCCTTTAATCCAGCTGTCTTCTGCTTTGATCGACATTGTTTTTGCAATATTAGGTGCCTTTATAGGGCTGGCAGTTGGCAAAAAAGCAAAAACCGCATGGAGGCCTTAGAAGCAATCATTTTTTGATCGAGAGCGCAATGTAAACTAAAAATGCAACAGTTACGCCTATTGCCGCCGGAACAAGAACCCTGTTTATGATATTTATTGCGTGTCCCCAGTTATTCCCAAGCAGTATTCCTATATAAAGAAGAACCAGGCTCCATAGAAAAGATCCTAAAAATGTAAAGAGTATAAACCTGAAAAGGTTCATTTTAAATGCCCCGGCAGGAAAAGAAATCAAAGTTCTCATGCCGGGCAGCATTCTTGTAAAAAACACAGCGTAAGCACCGTATTTTTTAAACCATTCGACAGCCTTTTTGAGGTTATTTTCGCTTATCAGCTTTCTTTTTTCTATGCCTTCTATTCCTATAAGCAAACCTATATAATAATCCGCTATAGAACCTATTATAGACCCAGCTATTGCAGCAAAAAGAACTAAATAAAGGTTAAGCTTTCCGAGCGAAACCAAATACCCGGATAAAGGAAGTATAACCTCAGAAGGTATGGGCAGAGATGAACTCTCTAGCGTCATTAATACAAATATTACGGCTACTCCACCATCTGCTACAGCTTTTGCAGTCCACACAGGTATAGCAACTATCAGGCTATGAAGAGGATTGTATCCGAAGTTTCCTTCTCCGTAGAAGGCATAGGATAATATAAAAGCAGCAATTCCTACAACTGAGCTGATCAGTTTTTTATTGAACATTTTATGCAGCTTTTTCTTCCAAAGACTCTTTTATTGCTTCGTTTATCTGATCAGCCATATAATGGTCCAATAACTTGAACTTGATCTTTTTAACTTCTGGAACCTTTTTCAAAGCCTCTACTACATCATTTGCCAGCTGATAAGCTAACATTGCAGGACATGCAGGAGTTGTCATTCTAACTTCTATGTCTACAGTGCCATCTTCGCTAAGCTCCAGCTTTTGGACTAAGTTCAAGTCAAGTATTGATACTCCAACTTCAGGGTCTATAACATAAGAAAGGTTTTCCCAGATCTGATCTAAGACCTTTTCTTTGTCCATTGAACAATTATAATTTATGAGATTATTATTTCTTTCTTCACAATCTTTGACAAAAGCAAAGTTGCAGCCCATTTAATATAAAAAACAATGTATAAAACTCGCCGGGGGCAGGATTTGAACCTGCGAGGGCCGAAGCCCACTGGCTTTCCTGTCAGCGATCTCGAGGCCAGCCCCTTAGGCCGCTCGGGCACCCCGGCTGAATAATTTTCAAAAAAGATCGATTTAAGCTTATTTTAATTTTTAAGGAATATGCCTTTAGCACATGCATTTCATAAGTTTAAGATTGTATTGTACAGTCTTATTACATCCTTATCCTCATTTATGGTTATATCAGAAGGAATTATTTTAACGCCTTCGATAATTCTTTCATTTTCTTTATAGTCATTCGTGTCTACAATAAGGTAATCTATCAAGCCGTCATAAATTTTTATAATGCCCCCGGCTTCTGGTTCTATTCCCAGATCCCGCATCATTTTGGAAGCTGGGCCCTTATATGTGACCCCTCCTTTAAAAGGGCTTATAGCTACCCTTTTGCCATTAAAATTTTTTATTTTTTCTCTCAGATCTTTAACAGAAATTATTGGAAATATAGAAGCTAAAGGATTGCTCGGTGCAACTATTAAAATTTCAGATTCATCAATGATTTCAAGCGCTTTTTCAGAAGCTCTTGCATGTCCTGAACCATCGATCCTAAGGTATTTTATGCTATCCTCAATTCTCTTTACATAGTATTCTTCAAAAGAAATTTCTCCAGAGCTTAAACCAATCATTGTTTTTAACCTGCTATCGGAAGGAGGGGCAACTTTTACATCCAGTCCAAAAGCTTTGAGAATTTTTTCAAAAACGTCTGTAAGCTTCAAACCACTTTTCAAAAGGTAAGTCCTGTAAATATGAACAGCCAGATCCCTGTCACCGAGCATTATGTAAGGTTCAGCCTTCATTGTTTTCAGCATCTCATATGCGTTAAACGTATCCCCCACTATACCCCAGTTTTTTTTAAAGTCAAAGATTCCGGCTAGCGAATAAATTACAGAATCAAAATCCGGTGATACATAGAGACCAAGAAAATATTCGTCATCCGCAGTGTTTACTATAGCATTAACTTCAATTTTGTTCCTGTACAGCCCTCCAACGACTTTAGCTCCTGATGTCCCACCGCATAGAACGCCAGTCTTTAGCATTGAATAATAAAGCAGGTCACAGCTTAAATAAAGTTTCGTTAAGATACGGCTTTATCTTATTTAAAACGTAGTTCGCCACGTTTGGAGTTATCTCAGCTCTCCTTCTAAACCATGTAAAGTTTGGTTCTCTCTCCCATAAAGGAACTATGTGTACATGAACATGAAAAATTATTTGACTGGCTGCCCTGCCTACGTTCGTGAAAAGCCTTATGCCGTCTGCGTTCATACCCATTTTTACAGCCAACCCGACAATTTTAGATATTCTGGCAAGATCATAAAGTTCATCATCGGGAACAGAAAGAAAATCCTGATAGTGCTTTTTAGTTATCACTAAGGAATGACCCGGCGCTATGGGAAATCTGTCAAGTATTGCTATCACCCTTTCATTTTCAAATATTTTGTATGCCTGTTCTTTTCCGTTTGATATATTACAAAAAACGCAGTCCTGAAGCATCTATTTTCTTAACCGTGATCCATTTAATAATCTTTATTTTATTATAAATTAAAAACGGTTCTCAGGTCTTCTTCGTTGAGTTTTATTTCCTTGCTTTTTAAAATCCCTTTAACATGCAAAGGTTCGCTTATTGAGGGTGCGTAAGATACCTTAAAGAAGTTAAGTAAAGAAAGCGCTATCTCAGAAATGCTCGACCCCTTTTCTTCAGAGAGTTTCTTTAGCCTGTTTAAAGTGCAACCGTAAATTATCCTGTTTTTAAAAGACATATAACCCCTTTCAGTTAATATTCCTCCTCCTAAAGGCGAAGCAGAAAAGACGTTTATCTTAAGGTTCTGTAGTTTTTTAACAACGCGCTGATTGTTTTTTGTCAAAGCGTTAAAGTCAACTTTAACATGCTGAAGTTTCTCAAAAATATCCTCCTGATATATTTCTTTAATATAATTGGCCCTCCATCCAATCAATCCAAAGCTGTTTATTATACCTTCATTGAGCGCTTTTTTAAACCCTCTTAACGTTTCTTTTAAACTTACAAAAAAGTTTGGCATCTTGATTTCAAATACATCTGCAGGCCTTCCCAAAACGTTTTTCAAAAGCGATGCTTGGTGAATAATGTTTTCGTAGCTCGGGTATATCCCACTGAACCGGGCTAAAACAATTATGTTTTTATTTTCCCGGAGCGGTTTAAGGAAAGACTCGAATTTTTCTAACTTGATCCAAGAATCCCTCAAATCAAGAACGTTAAGACCGGAATTCAAAAACGTCTCGAACGCAAGCTGAACCCCTCTAGGATTAGACTCCAGCTTGTCTCTCTTGATCGAGATCCCGCTCAAAGGCTGAGCGGCCATAGTTAGCTCTACCGTTACAGCTATTTATTAACTTTCTTGAACGATTGCAGAGCAAAGAATAAAAAGGCATGTAGTATAATGCAGTTTGTGGCCGCCATGGTGTAGTGGTAGCACAGGAGCCTGTGGAGCTCCTGGCCCGGGTTCGATAGCATTTATGATGCCGAAATTCCCGGTGGCGGCCATTATCAAGTTTTTACCTGCTTTAGCGTATTGTTTTTGATTTAAAATTGCAATTAGCAAAAGCCTCGCCATTTTAAGGCGGAAAGGAGGTCAGTTTTAAAACACCAACAGAAGATCTTGCAAAAATATATGACCGCTTAGAACGTTACGTTTATCAATCATAAAAAATCAAGTATAGATACATGAGTAAAATAAAGGTCGCAATAGCCGGGGTCGGCAACTGCGCTTCAGCCATCGTTCAGGGAGTTTATTATTACACAGATAAAGAACCCATAGGCGTCATAAGCGATAAAATAGGACCTTACAGCATTTCTGATATAGAGTTTGTAGCGGCTTTTGACGTCTCAAAAAGAAAAGTGGGCAAGGATATTTCTGAAGCTATTTTTGAATACCCTAACTTAACCAAGAAGTTTGCAGATCTGCCAAAACTGGGAGTTGAAGTTCAACCAGGTCCGGTTTACGATGGCGTTGCACCTCACATGAGAGAGTCATTCCAGCCAATGGATAAAGGGCCCGGTATATCATTTGTGGCAGATAAGCTAAGAGAAAGTGGCGCTGACCTGCTGATAAACCTGCTTCCGGTAGGAAGCGAAGAAGCGACAAGAGCTTATGCAAGGGCTGCTCTTGAGGCAAAGAAGGGTTTTATAAACGGCATTCCTGTATTCATAGCGAGCGATAAAGGATGGGCTTCAGAGTTCGAAAAAGCGGGGGTTCCTGTGATGGGTGATGACGTAAAAGGTCAGGTTGGCGCAACCATTCTTCACAGAACATTAGTATCACTTTTCCACATGAGGGGTGTCATAGTAGAAGAAACCTATCAGGTCAACATAGGAGGTAACACAGATTTCCTTAACATGACCGTTGAAGAGAGGCTTAAGAGCAAGAGGATCAGCAAGACTTCAGCAGTTACCAGCATTCTGCCCTATGGTAAAGAGCTTGAAGAAAAAGGCAAAATAAGGATAGGCCCGAGCGATTACGTGCCCTTCCTCGGGAATACAAAGGTTTGCTACATATATTTGAAAGGAAAAAGCTTTGCGGACTTTCCTGTAGAGCTAAAGGTTAAGCTCTCTGTAGATGACAAATCTATGTTTGCGGCTGTAATGCTCGATGCGATAAGGTTGATGAAAGTAGCGCTTGATAAGGGTCTGAAGGGGGCACTGATCGAGCCATCATCTTTTCTGTTTAAACATCCTCCAGTTCAGGCAACAAGCGATGCAGAAGCTTCTGAGTGGTTAAAAGGGTGGCTAAGGAACCTTGGTTACTGAGCTGACATATGTTGATGAGAATTTTATAAGGGAAAATTATCCGGTTCGTAAAAAGGACTCTCATAAAGGTGAGAACGGCAGAGTTCTGGTGATAGGGGGGAGCTGGATTTATCACGGAGCGCCTTACATAGCTTCTCTTGCTGCTCTGATAAGCGGCGTAGATCTGGTCTATACTGCTGTACCCAAACCAATAGTGAGCGCAATAAGGTGTCTTGATCCTAATTTGATAGTTATACCTTTACCAGACTATAAATTCACAAAGGGCAATGCGGAAAGACTCATAAAAATAATGCCAGAGGTAGACGTTGTGCTAATAGGTAACGGAATGGGAAAGGGAATAGCTGATGGTTTAAAGTTATTTTTAAAGGAAACTATCGTTAAAAAAGTCATACTTGACGCAGATGCTTTGCTGCCTGAATCCGTTTCTGTTTTATCCAGTTCTGACAAGGATTTCATAGTTACCCCCCACGGAGGCGAGTTCAAGAGGATAAGCGGATTTGATGTTGAAGGGAAAGACATTGAAGAAAAAGCAAAACTGGTAATGGGTTTTGCAAAAGACAAAGGTGCCACAGTTCTCTTAAAAGGCGTCATAGATATAATTTCTGATTCAGAAGAACTTTATCTTAACTCAACCGGAAACGCAGGCATGACTGTTGGCGGAACCGGCGACGCGCTTGCCGGTTTAACGGCCGGTTTTTTCTCTAAAGGATTAAAAGCCGTAAAAGCTTCAGCTCTGGCGGCTTTCGTAAACGGGAGTGCCGGGGATCTTGCGTTGAATAAAAAAGGACTTCATTTTACTGCAATGGACTTGATAAGTTTCTACCCAGAAATAATGAAAAAATTTGATCGTTTGGTATGAATTACTTTATTATCTTTTTGCCCAGTTGAGCAGGTTCCAGGTTAAATACTATAGTTTTAAGAACAGTCATTTCATCTATGCTATAGCCAACACCTTCCCTACCCGTTCCTGAATTCTTGTTTCCGCCAAACGGGAAGTACCCAAGCCCGTGTTTCGGCATGTCGTTTATGGTTACCTCTCCGACCTGTAGTCCTTTAGCGACCTTCCAGAGCTCATAGAAATTGTTTCCAAATACGCAGGAATCAAGCCCGTATTCGCTTTTTCTTGCAAGGTTCAAAGCTTCTTCTGAGTTGTTAACCTTATGTATCGGTATGACTGGTCCAAATATTTCTTCCCAGAGTATCCTTGCGTTTTCTGGAACATCGTACAGAACCGTTGGCTGTACGTAAGTTCCCTCAACATTGCCGCCCAGCAATATTTTAGCTCCCTTTTCAACAGCGTCGTCTATTAGCGATTTTATTCTCTGTGCAGCTCCCCTTGATATTACCGGTCCAACCTTTACAGTTGGATCCGCTAACGGGTTTCCGAGTTTCCAGGCCTTTGCTTCTTCAACTACCAGCTCAACAAGCTTATCAGCAACTTCTTTTACCGGAAGGACAGCGCTGATTGCGTCGCACCTCTGCCCCGCATTTGAAAGCGAACCCGAAACTATTTTTTTGGCTGCCGTCTTAAGATCAGCATCCGCGAGCACTATGCAGTAAGCTTTACCGCCAAGCTCAAGGTGAAGCTTTTTAACGCCAGCAACAGAGCTTATTGATTTTCCAGTACCTGTGCTTCCAGTGAAGCTTATCATCCCAACATCTTTGTGAGCAGCAAGCGCGTTACCTACGACAGAACCAGGTCCAGTTATAGCCTGTATTGTGCCTTTAGGGAAACCAGCAAGGTTGAGTATCTGGACAAACATAAGAGTAGATAATGGAGTTTCGGAAGTTGGCTTTACAACAACGCTGTTTGCTGCCAGAAGAGCAGGAATTATCTTAGATGCGGGAATGTAAAGCGGGTAGTTAAACGGACCTATGGCTCCTACAACTCCGATGGGTTCCCTTATAACCAGAGCTATCTTCTGAGCTGTATCTTTTGACCAGTCACCTGGGAGGTATTCTCCAAATATCTTTCTAGCGTCTTCCATGGTAAGCTTCATCCTTAGGTAAAGCGATTCAACTTCTCCCTTCGCTCCTTCTCTAGTCTTTCCTCCTTCAAGCATAAGCGCTTTTATAAAGTCCTCCTGACGTTCCATCAAAAGGTGCTTGGCTTCTTCCATCAGCTCTATCCTTTCTATCCCTGCTATTTCCCTTATCTTGTACTGGTTTTCTTTAGCGGATTTTACAGCCCTGTCAACATCTTCAGCTGTAGCCTTGTAAACATAACCTATGAGGCTATCGTCTACCGGAGATCTTAATGGATCCTTTTGCGCTCCGTTTATCCATTTACCGTCGATAAAGAATTTAAAGTTCTTTATCCCGTTTTCAGAATCAAATAGCTCGCTGAACTCGTTTGAAAGTTCCAATTCAGCAACTTTTTCATTTGATAAATTGCTCATGATTAGCTTTACAATTAAGGTATCTTATTTACTTTTATAACATTTTTCATTTTTTGGATACAAACTAAGAAAAATTAATATTTAACCTTTAAGAAAAACCTTATGTGAAGAAAAGCGGCCTAGGGCCTTTAGAGATTAAAATACTTTCAGCTCTTTCAGAGCTTAAAGAAGGTACCGTAAAACAGGTTTATAGCGAGCTACAAAAAAGCGAGGAAAATCTGGCTATAACAACTGTAGCTACGGTTCTTGACAGGCTTTTTAAAAAGAGGATCGTTGAAAGGACCCTTATAAACGATGGTAAACCATCATACGTTTACAGAATATCTTCTAACATATTTAAAAACGAAAAAGCGATGTCCCTTGTTATAGACTTTCTGAAGGCATTCAAAGAGCCTTTAAAGTTTTATTTTGCTGAAAACAGCAATCTAACGCCCGAAGAGCTGGAAAGCATATTCAAGGCCTTAGAAGAATAAATTGACCCTAATAACTTTTGTAAAAATATTTGGTTATCTGATAATCATAAGGCCGCTGATAATCAAGCTCAGCATTTTAATATCAATAATGGGTTTGCTGAGCTTTTTATTCTTAAAGGACAAAAAGTCTTTTACGGGAAAGCTTCTGATGTCATTTTCTCTGTTCTCTTTAATGCCTTACATTTTTATAGACCTGCAGTTTATAGTAGGAGATTTCATGGTTTTTGCAAGGGCGATTCTTTTCGCTAGAGTTAACCTTCTCGTTGGCATATTCAAGAGGTTCTGGTTGGTTGAGCATGACCCAATATTCTGGGGCGTTTCAATTAGCGCAGTAATCTTATTTTATGGTATAACATTTACACACAGGAAGCCTCCTCTTACACCGTTAAGAGACCAAGAAACAATAAAACTTGTGAACGAAATATCAAAACTGTTAAAGATACCCCAGCCACAGGTCTATATGCTAAATACCGAAGAACCTCAGCTATATACCAATGCAAACAGGTCAAAAGCATATATAGCTATTTCAGTAGGCGCTTTTGAGACTTTTAGCAAAGATGAGCTGGCTGCTGCTATAACGCACGAACTTGCCCATATAGCCAACAACGACAATGAAAACTTTTTGTTTTCGCTGATTTCCCTGATCGGGACGCTGTTTAACTTTCTAAACATATTAAACCCTCTTTTGATCAAAAGAGAATCTGAGTACGCTGCAGATGAAACAGCAGCAAAGGTAGTTGGGGCTGAGCCGCTGATAAATGCTCTTTTGAAAGTTTCAGGTATTGTCCCCAGCTGGCGCACAGGAAGCGGATTTATACCTTCTAAGTTTGAGCTTTTAGTTTTTACACCTTCGGTAAAGAAAAGAATACAGAGATTGCTGGTTCTTTACAAAGAAGGTCAAATTCCCAAACTCGGAAAGGTTTTCGCTGAACCTTCTAACGAAGCTTATTGAAATCTAGTTTATCTTTGTTCTAAAAAAGTAAAAAGGTTTCAAATAGCCGATTAACAAATATGCATAAAAGCCAGTGAAACAATTGAGCTCCTTTAATAAATTCAGCTTTTTGTTAAGATCAATAATTTATTTTTAGCCAAAATACTGTGATAACTGGCGTTGAAATTTTTAAATCTAAGTTATAAAGCATTGGTAAAGATAAATTTATTAACGCTAAAGCCGCAAGCTTATCTGTGAATTATATCATTTACGACGTTTTGGTTACTTTGCTTTTTATCATATGGGTTCTATCGGTTATTGTAATAATTTCAAAGGAAGTCTACAGTTACGCGATATCCAAAAACTTTGACGAAGTGTCCGCGAGATACCTCAGCAGGAAAACAATACATATACTTGCAGGAGGGGTTATAGCCGTTTTTGTTCCTTTTGTATACAGAGAGCCTGTCACTCCGTTCATCTTAAGCTTGATTTTAACTTTCCTCCTTTTATACAAAAGAAGGCAGAAAAATATGATGAGCTGGTTTCAAGAAACAAATAATTTTTATGAAGTAGACTTTACCATAATGTGGGGACTTTCAATCCTAATTGGCTGGTTTTTTGACAAAAACTTATGGCTGGGGGTTCTGCCTGCAATTTATATGTCTATAGGAGATGGAATAACCGGAATAGTTAGAATACTGGTCTCTAAGAAAAGGTACAAAGGAGTTGAAGGCAGTTTAGCTATGCTTGCCTCCATAACGCCGTTTAGCTTGGTAATGGGGTATGGCGGTCTAATCTCGGCTTTAGCTGGAACTCTTGCTGAAAAACAGAAATTTATAGACGACAACATAACCGTTCCAATAATTTCCCTTTTAATTCTTATTCTGTTTAAATTGTTTTATCCGCAACTGCTAAAAGGATTTTATTAAATCATGATCTCATGGAACTGTCGTTAGCTCTAGCGCAGATAAAGACAGAAAAAGAAAAAGGCAAAAACCTTCAAAAAATAAAAAGCATCATAAAAGAATCAAAAGCTGAAGTAATAATATTCCCGGAATTTTCAGACTTTTACGTTTCGGATTTAAAGCCAGAAGAAGTTTATAAAAACGCTGAAACAGAAGACTCTGAATTTTTAAACGAAATATTTTATTATGCATCAGAGAACAGAAAATGGGTAATATTAGGTGTATATGAAAAAAGCGAAGATTTTCCAAAAACTTACAGCGCAGTTTACGTTATCGAGCCCGAGGGAAAAATTAGATTAAAATACAGGAAAACCCATCTTTTTAAAGCCCTAGGATACGATGAATCTGTTTATTTAAAGCAATCAGACAACACGCTTAGCGTTTTTGAAATAAATGGAATTAAAGCAGGGCTTATGATCTGTTACGAAATAAGGTTTCCAGAAATAGCCAGAAGTCTGGCCTTAAAAGGAGCTGAAGCGTTAATAGTTCCGAGCGCATGGTTAAGGGGATACAATAAAGAAGAACAGTGGATAACGTTAGCGAAGGCCAGGGCTATGGAAAATACCGCTTATGTCCTGACTTCTAACCAAATAGGTAACATCTACACAGGTATAACGCTTTCAGTGGACCCTGCGGGAGTAATAAAAGCAAGGGCAAGCGAGATCGAAGAAGTAATTGAAGTAAAAATAAGTAAAGATAGAGTAAATAAAGTTAGAAGCGCTCTTCCTTTGCTTGAACAGAGGAGGCCAGAACTTTATAAGCTTTAATAAATCATTCAAAAAATGTAAATAACCTTTGAATTTAGTAGAATCTATGCAGGAAGGTCCAAAGTGTCCCAATTGCGGAAGAGCTTTATCTTACCTTAAAAGAGTGTGCACGGAATCTACCGAGTACGAACTTTCAGAAGATGGTTGCTATGATAGGGCAGAGACAAGTAAAGAAGAGTGTAGCGGATTCGTATGTCCTTATTGCGGTTATTTGATTGCCGATAACGAAACTAAGGCCATAGAATTTCTAAGGCAAAACAAATAAGCCGATAGAACATCTTTTAATAACTAACTGAATTTTGCTTTTAATAGGTTAAGTTTTTATATCATGGTTTGCTACCGCGTTGTAAAAAACGTTACATGAAAGTAAAACGTTTAACTGCAAAAAATATGCTTGTCCAGAAACGTTTCAGGTTGTTACAGTTTTCTTCATCATTAATTACGGTTTAATGTCAGAGATTTAACAAAAAACAAAGCAAAAAATGTTTCAGGCAACGTCTATTAATCCACGCTATAACACGTCTATAAGAGGTGATAAAAATGGCTCAGAACGTTCAGCAGAATTATCCAAGGACGGCGTACATACTCTCCCTGATTGCAGGCATACTGATGGTACTCAGTAGCGTTGTAGTTGCATTCGCGTTTTCCGTCTTCTTTGTTGTTGCGCCATATCATAGAATGATGTATTTCGCATGGCCAGCGATAGCTTTTGGAATGATGTCATTCTTTGGATTCATATCTGGAATAATAGTACTTGTTTCTGCATTTATGCTCAAATCTAAACCTGCAGAAAGCACCACTTGGGGGATACTGATAATCGTATTCTCAATATTCAGCTTCTTCGGAATGGGAGGTTTCGTAATAGGCGCCATCCTTGGCATAATAGGCGGAGCTTTTGCCCTTTCTTACAACCATACCTAAAACATATTTATCAAATGTTATTTTTTGATTTTTTTATTTTTTATGTTAAGCCTTATTACGTTAGTGTTGCCCCTTTTTTCCACAGATATTATACCCCTCTGAGCAAGCCTGACTATAACCCTGTGAGTTTTTACCCTAGTAAATCCAGCTTCCTTTGAAATCTGTTTTTGTAAGTATTCGCCGTCATGTTTGATCAAAATATCAACAATCCGTTTTTCATCAGGCAAAAGGAATGAAAAGATATCCTCTTGCTGGTTTTCGATGGCGTTTGTTGTTTGAATCTCTGGCATTATCAAAAAGTATACTACTCCAACAGTTCCCGCTAAAGTTAAAACGAAAAAAAGGAGAAAAGACAAAGGCATGAAGAAAGGTATTCCTGACGGAGCTTTACCCATCAGCAGCTGCAAAAAAAGCTCGGGTATATTCGGGCTTTTTTCGGTCACCGCAGCAAGCAGCAGTATCATCATGCCTAAGCCTACGGCGGCTGAAACCAAAATTATAAGCAATATTCTCAGTTTGTTCAATTCTATACGTTAGATGCTTTACGATCCCAGTTTTAATATTTATTTTAAAAATCGTTCCAGCATCGGCATAAAGTTAAACTTTATATCGAGCATTAATAAAAATACGAACAATGATGAAACCAGACTTGTCTGAGTTAATGATGACAAAAAATCTCTGAACCGGTAAAAAATTTCTAAGACGCATGTACGTTTTTGGCCCTTATTCTTTTTTATAAAATTAACCTTTTAGCTGATTACGAAAGATTTACAACAAAACTTTATCTAATGCTTTCTTTATATTTTAATTATGTTGGCAGAGGATCTGGCCCATTTTGCTGTGGAGCAGGCATCTAAACTCGGTTTCGAATATTCTGAAGCACGGGTTCAGCGGGACACTTTTATTACGGTGAGCCTAAACAGCGGCATCCCAGATGTGCCGCTAAAAGGGGAATTTTACGGAATAGGCATAAGAGCGATTTATAAAGGGGCTATGGGGTTTTCATCAACAAACGTTCTGACAAAGGATTCCGTAACGAACGTCCTCGAGAATCTAAAGAGAACGCTGGAGAGCATAGCCGCAACAAAAATAAACGAAAAAGTCAGGATGTCAGAAGAGGACGCTTTGACAGCTAACTGGTCGGTAGACGAGAGAACGCCATTTGAAGACGTTAATTTAGACTGGTTTCTAAAAAAGACTAGAGAACTAGACGAACTAACAAAAAATGAAAGCAAGATAAAGCAGAGGTTGATAAGGCTCAGCGGCAGCCTGCAGCTCAAGTATTTTGTAAATTCTGAAGGCACTATGGTAAGATCAAGGGTACCAAGGTATCTTCTTACGGCTTTTATCACAGCTTATGACGCATCGGATATAGCTCAGAGGTTTATCGAGATAGGCGGTAGCGGCGGTCCTGAAGTTCTGGACAGGATTAAGGCGTACGAAAAGTTTAATGAAGAAATAAGAGCAATAACAAATATTGTGGGAAGGAGGAAGAGCGTAAAGGAAGACGTCTATGACGTAGTAGTCGGGCCTGAGGTTGCAGGAATAATGGCCCATGAATCAATAGGCCATCCATTTGAAGCTGATAGGGTTAGAGGAAGAGAAGGCGCACAGGGGGGTGAGTCTTATCTAAGAGAAATAAAGTCAGGTAAGATAGGCAGCGCCGAAGCGAACATCTCAGATGATCCAACGATACCTTTTTCGTACGGATATTTTCTTTTTGATGAAGAAGGGGTAAAAGCGAGGAAAAAGGAACTCGTGAAGGAAGGGGCGGTCAACGAACTGCTACATAACAGGGAAACTGCAGGGGAAGCCGGCATCAACAGCAACGCTTCGGCCAGAGCTTCAAATTACTCTGTTGAGCCAATAATTAGAATGTCAAACACCTTTGTCGAACCTGGAGACTGGACTTTTGAAGAAATTGTAAAAGAGGTAAAAGATGGCCTTTTCATAAAGTCCTTTATGGAATGGAATATAGACGATCGCAGGCTTAACCAAAGATATGTCGGGTTTGAAGCTTACAGAATCTCAAACTCAGAAATACAGGAGCCAGTTAAAGGAATAATAATAGAAACAACCACGTTAAATTTATGGAGCAAGCTCTATGCGAGGAGCAGGGAACTGGAATTTTCTGCAGCCACCTGCGGCAAAGGTGACCCCGAACAGGGAGTTCCTGTTTGGACAGGAGGTCCATATCTGCTTTTTAAGGGCCTGAACCTGAAGGTGAGGTAAAATGATTCTAGATAGAGTTAAACAAATAATCTCAAACGCAGTTGATCAGTATTCATTGATAGAGAGCGATGTAGATGAATACATAATCAGGTTTTATAACGGCAAAGTAACAGTAGCTGCTGTAAACAGGTCTACCTACATTCAGATGCTGGCAACCAAAGGCAGAAAGAAAGTCTTCAAGGTACTTACGGACATGCAATCGCTGGAAAAGGGGGTAGAAGATGCGCTAAAAACCCTCGAAATCATAGAAGAAGGAGAAGTTCCTGAGGTGTATCCCAAAACCTCCTATTCAAACATGGAAATTTCAGATAAAGAAATAGCGTTTGACGAAGCGCTTAGCAAAGTAATAAATTCTGTGGATAAAGCTTACAGCGCAGGCGTGGATAGAATAGCCGGCATAGCAAAACTGTATAAGACCACATATAATCTTTTAACTTCTACAGGTAATGAAAATGAAGAAAAAAGGACGGATTACATATACTACGCAAGGGCATTTAAAGGGAACGGAAGCGGTTTCGGGAACTCCGTTTCAACTTCAATAAAACGTTTTGATCCTGAATCAGCTGCGGCTGAAGCAGCTGAGTATGCGAAAATATCTGAGTCACCTAAGAGCATTCCGGAAGGCAAGTACACAGTTATCCTATCTCCGCCCATAGCTTCAGCGATATTTGAGCTTGTGGCTGGAATGTGTTCAGCCTATTCCATAGACGTAGGTTTTTCTTTCTTAAAGGACAGGCTGGGCGAAACAATCGCTCCTGAAGGGCTCAGCATGACGGATTACGGCCAGATCTCCGACGGAGTTAACAGCAGGTCTTTCGACGACGAAGGAGCTCCTACTGGAAGCACAAAGCTTATAGAGAAAGGAAGGTTTGTTTCTGTCATTCACAATTCTACAACCGCTAAAAAATGGAGGACAAAAACCACAGGGAACGCAGGAATAATAGATCCTTCTCCGTGGAATGTTATTATTGATGGAGGGGATGTAGATAACGATGAAATGATAAAAGAAATTAAAGAAGGAGTGTTGATCACAAACAACTGGTACACGAGGTTTAACAACTACAGAACCGGGGAATTTTCCACAATAATAAGGGATGCTGCCCTTTACATAAAAAACGGGGAAATCTCACATCCGGTTGCCAACATAAGGCTTTCAGATTCGTTGCCTCGCCTTTTAACTTCAATTAAAATGATTTCTAAAAACACAAAATGGGTAAAGTGGTGGGGAGAAGTAGTAACGCCTGTCAAGTCGCCATACATAACTGTAGAAGGGGCAACCTTAACTGTACCTTAAATGGTTTCTATCATAAAAATAGAAAGGGAAAACATTAACCGCTTAAACGGCAGAGTAATTGATCTTGACGGCTATTATTACAAGTTGTACAGAGATGGTGAGCTTTACTCTTCGTTTGATTTTTTGGAAACGATCAATCACATACTGAGTTCTCTTTTAGAAGCTGGCGAACTTTATATAATTTCATACGATACGTTAAGTTTTATGTTCATGAAAAAATACGGAAGAAGAAAGTACAAAATCTTCTTTAGCAACTTTTTACGAGCAATAAGGATACTTGAATGTTCAGCAAAAGTAAATGCGATATTTATAAGATATTCTGAGCCTGTTAAGAACGATCCGGGCAATTTCGAAGATTATAAAAAAGATTGTTTTTAAATTGCCTTTACCTGTCTTACCATCGGAGGCCTATCTTTTTTAAGAACTCTAAAGCCACAAATACATTTAATCTCAGGTAAAGACTCAAGCTCGCTTAGCGGGGTCTTCCTGCCGCATCTCATGCAAACAAAAAGTATGTCCTCTTTCCCGTTTTCTGACATATCAGCTATAGTTGATCTATTGCCTAATTTAAGCTTTCTTTTAAAATCTCAGTTACTTTTTGTATTATATCTTCGTTTACTAGCGGGTTGACAGGCAACGATAACGTTGTTTTTGAAATCATTTCTGTTTTTGGTAAAGGTCCACCATAATTATACGCAGGTGTTTTGTGAACTGGTGGATCATAATATACCCTGGCGTCTATTTCTGCGTTTTTTAGAGCTTCGATCGCTTTCTGTCTATTGGGGTGAAGAATAGTGAAGAGATACCAGTTGTACTTAGCTCCTTCTCTTATTGGCGGCAGAGTTATTTTGTCTGAAAGATCAATCAGGTATTTAAGATAGGTGAACGCGTTCTTTTCGCGCGCTATTAAGAACTGAGGAAGACGCTTGAGCTGAACAGTGCCGATAGCCGCGTTTATCTGCGGCATCCTTAAATTTAATCCAAAGCCATCAATGTTCCCTTTATTATCAAAACCGTGGTTTCTTATCTTTCTGAGTGAGTCAGCAAGCTCATCATCGTTTGTTGCAACAGCGCCACCTTCTCCTGTAGTCATGACTTTACCAGGATAAAAGCTAAAACAGCCCATCTTTGATAAAGTACCGCTCATCTTTCCTTTAAAAGAACTACCTAACGATTGTGCCGCATCCTCAATAACCGTTATGTTGTATTCTTCAGCTATTTCAAGTATTTCATCCATATTCGCAACGTGACCGTAAAGGTGAACCGGCATGATCGCTTTAACGCGTTTGTTGATCTTTTTTCTTATTTCTTTTGTATCGATTGTATAAAAGTTATCTATGTCAGCAAAAACCGGTCTGGCGCCTACCGCCTTTACTGCGTTTGCAGTAGCTACAAATGTAAGCGAAGGAAGTATGACTTCATCTCCAGGTTCTATTTTCGCTGCATAGAGCGCGGCGATAAGAGCTGCTGTTCCCGAGCTTACCGCAACGACGTGCTTTACGCTTAAATAAGATTCGAGAGCCGCTTCAAATTCTCTAACGTATTTACCGCCCTCGTACGATTGATCAGTAAAATAACGTTCGCTCATGATCTTCTGAACAACTTCCGCTTCTTCTTTATCCATTATCGGCGTATTTATGGGTACCTTAGGCATTACTTATATTCTATCATCAAGACTTCTCTTAAATGTTTCTGAATTAAGGTTCTTTAAACTTTTCATGAATGTTCTTGCTATAATCTTTGAAACTCTTATTGGCTCTGGCGTTCTGCCGCTGATTATAAAGCTCTTTATTACGTGTTTGGCTTCAAATTCATCGATTCCTGAAAACCTTATCCAGTATTCATAGCCTTCTACAGATATCCTCTTTTGCGGGCCGAGCTTCTCATAAGCTTCCAGCTTTCCTTTCTGATTATTTTTTATGAACGATTCTTTAAGATCTTTTCCTTCTTTTGACGCTATACACACAACGGGAATATTAAGCGTTCTGTTTATATAAAATAAATCAACTATGTTGTACATGCTTAAGATGCAGCCGTCTATCATTATACAAGAAACATCGTTCCTTTTAAGGCTGTAAAATCCATTTATGATCTTCTCTGTAGCATCATCGCCTCCGATTTTAGGGTTTTCTACAAACAAAGCGTCGAAGACCAGATCCTTTCTCATGACTACTCCGACCATATAACTATAGGGTTTTTTCGGGTCAAACGACTCAGAAATTCCCAGTACCCTTGCTTTTTCCTTAAATAAATTTGGCAATTTTAATAATTATTAACGAATTTGTATATTATTAAAAAGCTAACGCCGTCTATAACTCTTACAGCGTCTTTCGCTCCAAAACCCATTTTCAATGCGACATCAACAGACCTTTTACCTACCAGGTTAATAATGCTGTTGTTCAATATCAAATCCCTGAGTTGCGCTTCATAAACCCTTTCCCCAGAAAAATATCTGGGATCAAGGTAGAGAGAAAAATCGCCTTCTTTAAGTCTTTTTCCTATGAGCTCTTCATCTATTACGTTAAGAACTTTATACTCCCCTGAGGCCTTTACGTTTATTATAAAACCCAGAGCTTCAGCCAACTGGCGATCTAGCACCGCACGCCTCACAAACCAAGAACGTTATCTTTCTTTCTTTAACAAGCTTTGTGTCAAGGCTGCCACATACGGGACACGTGACATATAGCTTAATATAATAGTTAAGGGCGTTTTTTATCGAGGCCGCATCCTTTTTACCGAATATAACGACCTTTCCTTCTTCATCTATTATCATAGCAGTTCCCAGTTCTTTTGCTATTATCATTATCATGTGTTTTGGATCTCTTCTCAGTATATCTGCTATATTTTTGAAGTTCCTCCAGAAAGTCCTGTTTCCTATTATAATGACATCCGGCGGAGGTATGTTCAGCCTTTGAGTAACTACAGATGAATCTTTTCTTAAATAATCCTTTATCCTGTTTATGAGTTCAAAATATGTCTGCAACTGCATTTCTGATTTTATCTTTTGCTTATAAAAACATTGCCATGTTTTAATGTTCACAGGTTGGAAAGCAACTTAACGGCAGTAAACGCTTTCGTAAAATAAAAACCCAAACCTATTTTGCGATACGTATAAATATAAGAAAATCATAGCTGTGAAGGAAGAAGAT
>JAVBJD010000011.1 GCA_030756715.1 Conexivisphaerales archaeon | reverse complement strand
TCGGTGACAGCCGGTATAGCCTGAGAAGTCGGCTCAGGCGCACCACCAATATCAAGTTGACCGGCCGTCCCATAAGAACAAAATTTCAAAGGCACTTATAATACTTTATGAATTTCATCTCCGCCTTAAAAATGCATGACTCTCACTAATTGTAAATTTTTCCTTCTCTCGAAGCTATTTTTACCGCTGCGCTCATGTCTTTTCTGTAGGTTGCCTTCCCTTTTGGCGTTGTCCTTTTTTCGCTCACAAGCATAAGAACATCTCCCTTTCTTAATATCCTGGACAGCCCTTCCAAAATCTTTGAAGCGACTTCGGGGTTACCATCCCCAACTTTTATCGTTATGCTCCTGAACTCTCCCATCACTTTAACTACAAAGTTTATCAAATCTTCAAGATCATAAAAGACCTTGACTATGAGCGGGTAGCTATCCAGAGTAAGCGCAACGCCTGTGGCTTTTCCTGGATCTATTCCTAGGTTTACGTTCCTGAAACGGCTCAAAGCTTTTACAGCCCTCATGATGTCTACAGTTTCATCAAAAGACATATCCTCAAAGAACACTTTATCCTTATGATTACCTCTGGATTCCTCTTTTGTAGTAAAAGCTACGCCTTCCAAAGCCTCTTTGCTATCAGGAAGCGTTATTTCAAATGGAATATTAGCTGATCTGAGCAGTTTTAAATAATAATAGAAAGCTTTACCGTTGAGGGTTGATATGTAAGCCTTCTTAAGCCTCATTCTACTTTCTTTATCTCTACGGTGAACGCGTTTGATTCGCTTTGCAGCTTGAACAGAAGCTCACCGAGCAGGTTGCCCAAGAATATGTCGTCTACCCAGCTCTCCTTAGGCTTGAAGGTCACGATAAACTTATACTCTTTTTCTGTCACATTCTGAAAGAGAAAAAATCGAAGATAAAAAGGTTTCGTATAGTCTCTTGTGCAAATAAAGATATCATTTAAGAATGAGTTGTGTCTTTTTCTAGATTTTGAGTTTTCTATATTTCATAAACGCTGAAAAAATACACGTAAATATAATTTTACCTAAACCCTTATCTGTCCAATATAATCCTTTAAAAACAAAACTTTTTTAATGTAGCGATTTGATTTTTGCATCTTTATATCTATCAACCAAATTTATACCAGACTCCAAACCCACCTGGCGGGTATTCCCATTTTACCGCGTTTCTCGGGCATACAAGGCGGCATGTTCCGCATTCAAGGCAGCCTTCGTAGTTAAACCTCAGTTTGCCTCTTTCATCTATGCTATAAAGACCTGCAGGGCAAGAGCTTATGCACGGCCTGCTGCACCCTTCGCATTTTTCATAATCTACGATTATATGGGGTTTATCATATAATTTGAAATTCGTTAAAGATAACCTTTTTTCAACGCTAAATCTTTCGCTCATATCGATCTGTAAGCCTCCCACGCATCTTTTAAAACAGTTAAAAACGAAATCCCCTGGATGTTTAAAGCTTTTCTGAACGATTCAAACGCTCTCTTTGCCTCTTCGCCTTCATCAAATACACCTTTTACTGTTGAACACGCCAGATTCACATAGTTTTTGTATATCTTGTTGTCTGAAAGAAAATCTGCTGTCCTTGAAAACTTTCTCAAATTCTTCATTATAAAGCTCTCATCCAGCAGCTTTCCGTAACTTGAAAGCAATTCTTCAGAATTTCCACCTTCTGAATGAGCTTTGGCTATAGCTTCAGCTGCAAGCCTTCCTGACTCTACAGCCATATCGACACCCCTTATAGTAAATCCTGTGTTCAAAAGAAAACCAGCAGCATCACCCGCAACCAAAAAACCGTTACCATAGGGCTTTTTAAGAACTCCCTTGAATCCAGATTCTGGAACAAGGTGAGCAGAGTATTCAACCAGAGTTCCTCCCTCAAGAACTTTAGTTAAATATGGGCTGAGCCTCAGGTCTTCGACCAGATCCTTAGCGTTATATCTTTTGCGCGCAAACTCAGAAAGCCTTACTACAGCCCCTACAGTTACGTATTCTTTCATAGTGTAAAAGAACCCGCCACCCGATAACCCTTGGAGCGGCTCTCCTAGTATAAACTGTGCTACTCCTTCATCGTCTTCTAGCGATAACCTTTTGTTTATCGTATCTTTTCCGAGCTTTATCACTTCTTTTATTCCGAGCGATGTTTCATCCAGACCTGGAGCCCTTTTTATCCCATGCTTTTCAGAAAGTAGCGTGTTTGCTCCTTCTGCTATTACCACATAATCAGCTTCAAGCTTGTCCGGACCGGCCGTTACTCCTCTAGCATATCCGTTTTCGAAATTTATAGAATCAACTTTGACCCCTGTAGCTACTGTACCCCCTTCGCTCTCGACAAGTGATGATAACCAATTTAAAAAAGGATTAAGGAATGCTGTAAAACTGCCCTGTCCCTTTTCCCTTTCAAATTCAAAACTAACAGAACCACTTTTACATAATAAAGCCATCTTTTCCTTTTTAACCCACCTTTCCACAGGTGCTTCATTTCTCCAGCCCTGAAAGTTTTTATCAAACACGTGAGCGTATATCCTTCCTCCGAACACGTTTTTCGACCCCACTTCCGTACCTCTCTCAAGGACAGCAACATTTAACCCCTTTTTTGCCAGAAAATATCCTGCACTAAGCCCAGATGGGCCAGCTCCGACAACTATGGCGTCGAACCTTTCCTGTTCTGTCATTTTTATTTCACATTTTTGAGTCTTTTAATCATCTCAGGCACAACAACGTAAAGGTCTCCCACGATCCCATAGTCGCACTCCTCAAATATAGGCGCGTTTCTGTCACTGTTAATAGCTACCACTATTTTAGATGACCTTGCCCCCATCATGTGATGCGGTTGACCTGAAACCCCTATTCCAATGTACAGCTTCGGGCTTACTGTTAACCCCGTAATACCTATCCAGGTTTCTGACCAACCCTCATCAACTGCAAGAGGCCTCGTAACGCTCCAAGCACCTTTCAGTATGCCTGCGAGCTCTATTATCATCTTCAGATCTTCCTTTGTTCTTATCCCTCTTCCTCCCACAACTACAACTTCTGCTTTATCGGGTTCTATGCCTTCAACTTTTTTTGGTATAAATTCAACCCTGCAGGATTGGTTCTGTTTGCTGACTTTATTGATTCTAGAAGCCAGGTTTGCTTCAGCTTCAGCGTACGAGCCCTGGAGCAAGCATAAGGTTGCCGGAAGATTAAGTTCAAGGCTCGCCTCAGCTTTTCCCCCATAAACAAGCCTCCTTACAACAAGAGAGTTTTTCTTTGATTCAACCCTGTAAACGTCTGTTGCCGTTGATCTCGAATTTTTTGCAGAAAAAAGGCCGGCCAAAACCCTTCCCTTTCCTGTGCACGGGAATACTGCTATATCTGCTGAAAACGAGCTTGCGACTTCGTAAAGCGCAGAAACGTAAGCTAATGGATCAAATGGTCCAAGGTCAGAATAATAAATTTCCCCGTATAAACCGGAAACCTTTTCTGCGAGCTCTCTTCCCGGCAAAAACACAGCAGCTTCTGCGTTTATGCTATCTGAAAGGCTCTTGATCTGAGCAGCCCATGAGCGATCTTCTGCATACGCTAAAACATTCGTATTCAGATCACTCCTTCATCTTTCAAAAACGTTAAAAGCTTTACGACCGATTCTTCAGTGCTTTTCTGATCACTAGCTTCCATTATAACCCTTTTTCTTTCTACCATGTGTTTTATCACTTTAATATCTTTATACTCTTCTACGCTTAAACCCAGTTGCTCTGGTCCGATCTCTTTAACTTGCATGTTCTTTGATCTGAGTATGGCCTTCAATGTAGGTATCCTTGGCTCGTTTGCTTCAGAAGTTACCGTTATTACAGCCGGAAATTCAACCTCATAGTTATAGGTTCCGTCCTCCATCGTGCACTTTGCTGTAGCTTTTTGCTCTTTAACTTCGACCTTATCAGCGTTTGCTACAAGCCTGTAACCTAAAAGCGCTGAAACCATGGGCCCGATTATCGAGGAATGTGTGTCCCCCGCTCCTGAACCTGTGAAAACGATGTCATAGGGCCCGGTCACTACCGCAAAGCGCGCTATAGCGTTCGCTACAGTTATTGAGCTTATGTTCCATGCGTTATTTATCTTGATTATGTAACCCTCATCGGCTCCCATCGCCAGCGCGTCCTTTATACCTTTTATGTGCGCCTCGCTCTGACCAACGGTAACTGCAACAACTGTTGCTCCTAAAGATCCCTTTACTTTCAGGGCCTCTTCAAGCGCGCACTTATCGGCTTCTCCAAGAGTTACCGGACATGTATCTAACAGTGGGACTCCTTCGCTATCGAACTTAAGCTGACTAACGTCATAAGTGGGCTTTAAAGCCACAATTATCCTCATCTTTAGCACCGAAACTTATCCTGTGTGGCTAACGTATTCTTTTCCTATTACCTCTCTAGCTATAACGTACCTCATTATGTTCTGAGAGCCCTCTGCGCCTATCGTGTATGAAAAAGTGCCAAGCCATCCCCTGTAGACGTTGCTTTCCTTTGTGTACCCGTAAGCTCCCAGCCACTTTAAAACTTCTTCATATATCCTGGTTGCCGTCTCAGGCCCCTTCATCTTAGCAAGCGCTACAGGAACGTCGAGGTCCCTTGGCTTAAATCTCGGAGAGTTTGTGAGATAGGTGTTATCAACCATCCAGGCTGCTCTGTAGACGAAGTACTTTGCGGCTTCAAGTTCTGCATAAAGTTCAGCAAATCTGAAGTTCACTCCCTGGAAAGAAGCTATTGGTTTCCCCTGAAACAGTTTTCTCTCTCTTATCCATTCAGCTCCCTTGTCGAGAGCCCACCTCGCGCTGCCTATTGTTGCAGCCGCAACGAGAACTCTTGCTATGTTAAAACCTTCCATAACGTAGTAAAAGCCTTTGTTTATTTCACCTATCCTGAATTCATCATCGACCTCAAAATCCTCTATCTTAAACCCTCCTGTGCTTATCCCATGTCTTCCTATTTCATCATAAACTGTTGGCTTAACTTTTTCGCTCATCTTTCCGTGCCATTTTGGCAGAAGCACAAAATCAGTTATGTTCTTGTGCCCCCATTCCGCTTTTTCTGTTTTTGAAACAAGAAAATAACCTCCACCTTCAGGGAGTTCAGATATCTCCCTCACTCCACTGATGTAAGCCTTCTCCCCGTTTATTACCCATTTGTTTCCAGATCTCTTAGCCACGGTCTTTATTCCAGCTACATCTGATCCACCCTGGGGTTCTGTAGAACCTATTCCAAAGAACGCATCTCCCGAAGCTACTTTGGGAAGAATTTCTTGTTTAGCTGCTTCGCTTCCAAAGATCGAGAGGGCCAGAGGCCATCCGTTTTGAAGTAAAGTGTAAACAGCGACAGCTACAGCCGGATCATGATATGCTATCTCTTCAACTGCTATAGCCGCTAAAGTCATGTTTCCTCCCATTCCCCCGTATTTTTCGGGGACTGGGATTGCAAAAAGGCCTTGCTCTCCAAGCCTCTTTATAAGGTCAAGGGGTATGTGTCCCTTTTCGTCTATTTCAACCCATCTGGGTTCTATATACCTTTTACAGAATTCTTCGACACTCTCCCTGAAGCGTTTTTCTTCTTCAGAAAACTCATAATTCATTTCAATAATTTTTACCTTTTTAACATATTTAAGTTTAACTAGGCATGACCCAAAAGATCCCTAGATTTACGCTCTGATAAAATGCCTCTAAGAGCTGTTCGTTCAGCCATTAAATTCAGAAGTTTATAGATGGCTCTATGAATGAACATCGGCTTTTCATCATCTGGACTTTCATATATTTGATTAGATAATTCAATCCGTTTCATATATAAAAATTTGACTCATCTGATTTTTTTCTGAGTTTAAACAAAACGCGGCTACAATTCTTTATACCTTTTCCATGATGCTTTGTTATGCTTTGCAATAAATGAATTATTTTTGCTCTCTCTTTCAAAGATAAGTTTGCTGGCTGACTTCGATTTAAAATTGATCGTCAGCGCTAGTTAATATAATGGAAGCAGTCCTTTCAAAACGAATAGTTTTTTAACTTTATTTTAGAATTCTTAAAAATTACGTGCCGCGGGCCGGACTTGAACCGGCGACCCTCCGGTCTTCAGCCGGATGCTCTCCTTAGCCCTTTCGTCAGGCTGAGCTACCGCGGCTTTCAATAGATACTTAACCTGAGCTTATTTAAGTTTTATTTTAAAAAAGTTTTTTATGAAAACTAAGACGGTTTCTGGTAGATGAATTTTCCTGTTGTTTTCCCTACGAACTGGTAGTCCTGTACAGCTATCTCTCCGCCCGCTATAACGTGTTCTGGAAATCCCCTCATGCTCATGCCATCATACGGGGACCAGCCGACTTTGTAAACCTTCGACCCATCGAACTTTATCTCTTTATTTGGGTCAACAATAATAATGTCCGCATCGTTTCCCACAGCTATGAAACCTTTGCCCGCTATCCCGAACCTCCTTGCCGGGTTTACAGAGACCGCTTTAACGAGGGAGCTGAGCGAAATCAACCCTTTTATATAGCCATATGTGAAAAGAACAGGGAACATGGTGGCAACTCCGGGAACTCCTCCCCAGGCCTTCCACGGATCAGAATAGCCTACGTTCTTTTCTTCCTTAGTTCCTGGCGCATGATCGGTCGTTACAATTTCAACATATCCCTTTTCCAGCGCTTCCCAGAGAGCAAGCCTGTCCTTTTCTTCCTTTAAAGAAGGCGCCATCTTCAGGTAAGGCCCGAGCTTTTCAGCGTCCTTCTTAGTAAATACAAGGTAGTGCGGGCATGTTTCGCTTGATATATCAGCTCCAGATTTCTTTGCACTGATTATAGCTTCAACCCCAAGCTTGCTGCTCAGGTGCACTATGTGCGCCTTACCTCCTGTAAGCTTTGCATAGGTTGCAACCTTTTCGATAGCAAGAGCTTCAGCCTCCGCAGGCCTCGCGTCGTGAACGCAGAGCTGATCCCTTCTATCCGAGTACTTTTCAAAATAATAATCCAGGATCGCTTCGTCTTCAGCGTGGAAAAGCAGCATCGAACCCGTTTTCCTGGACGCTTCAAGCATCCTTATTATCTGCTCATCAGGCGCTCTGAATGGCCTGCACGTAAACACCTTGAAAGTCTTTAAGCCCATCTTCGAAAGTTCTTCGATCCTGTTATAGTTCTTTTCTCTCATGAACCCCGCATGTATCCCGAAGTCGATGTAAGAAGCTCTCTCCCCCATTTCTTTCCTTTCTTTGAAGCTAGCTTCATCGTCTATGTCCTTTACGAGCGGCATCTCGACAAAGGTTGTCATCCCTCCGATCAGAGCGGCTTTGCTTGCGCTTTCAAAGTCTTCCCTGTAAAGATAACCCGGGTCGTTTATGTGAGCGTGAACGTCTATCGCTCCCGGAAGGACAAGCCGGCCTTCAGCTTTTACGTTAATGTCTCCCTTTACGTCTTCTTTTGTTATGGCCTTTATCTTACCATCTTCAACAAGAAGGTTCGCTTCAACGAGGTAACCCTCAGCGTAGACCTTTCCCCCCTTTACAGCTATGCTCCCCATACCAGTTATCTGGATGAGTAAAATATAACGGTTTTCGGATTTGTCTTTATTCTTAAAATTCTTCGCGTTCAGCGATTCTTAGGTAAAATTTAATAATATTAGTATTATCCTAATAAAATATGACATATACTAAAATATCAAAGAAAGAGCGGGATTATCTTATCCTGATATTTGAGCTATCAAGGGATTTTCCCGTAAGGGTCAGGGACATTGCTGAAGCTACAAACGTTTCAGAGCCGACAGCCTACGAATACTCTGTCAGGCTGGCTGAAAAGGGGCTTGTGCTCATGAAAAAAGGAATAGTAAAATTGACAGAAAAAGGTAACGAGACCGTTTCAAGCATAATAAAAGCTCACAGGGTTTTGGAGACGCTGTTTTACATTAACGGGATAAGCGCTGACGAGTCCTGTCAGGAGTGCAGCAAGATCGATTACCTGCTCGATAAAGAAACCATCGATAAGCTCTACAGGAAGCTAGGGGAGCCCGCTAACTGTCCTCACGGTAAGCCCGTAGTGGTGGAAAGCTCATGAACGTGATAAGCTTTCTTCTTAGTCCTCCCAGCGGCCTGAGCCTTACAATGATAATCATAGTGTCTTTTGTGCTCGGGCTTCTGCACGGCGCAACCCCTGACGAGCATACCTGGCCAATAACTTTCAGCTACGCCATAGGTTCATATAGCACGAAGAAAGGCATGAAAGCCGGCTTCCTGTTTTCCCTAGGGTTTACGCTTCAGAGAGCGCTTCTCACTACACTGGGCTACCTGGGGCTAGCATACTTTTACATGAAGTACAACCTGGACGGGCCTGTTTATATAATAGTTGGTTTCGTAATGGCCATAGCGGGTTCCTACATCCTGAAAGGAAGGTACCTGCACCTGCCCATAGACGTCGCCCTCGGCAGCAAGCTTCATCACACAAGCGAAGCCAAGAGAATACCCCTTCACGAAGCGCATGAGAAAGAGGTCCCCCTAAAGATGACAATAGTTCACGGGCTGATAGCCGGCTTCGGGTTCGGAGCTTACGCTACGGTGCTCACGTTCATACTTGCTCCACAGGTTCCTTCAGTTTACTTTGCCCCGCTTCCTGGCCTTATGTTTGGCCTTGGCACCATGACGATGCAGGTTCTTTTCGGTGCTGCTTTTGCATCTCTTCTCAGGCTAAAGAAGCTGACTGAAGACAAGATAAAGGTAATAGCCAGGAGGAGCGCGGGAAGGACTCTCTATTACGGCGGACTGGCCTTCATGATCATAGGCCTCATAGTAATACTCATACCTCCTGTTGACAGCTTTGCCATATCAACCGGCGTCCCGATACCAAATCTGGACGCTCTCGACATAGGGCTTATACTCGTGCTCATAGTTGTGGGCGTAATCGGAATATGGGGGCTTCTGAAATCTTACAGAGAAGTTGTACGCGAAGCTATAGCGAACGGAGATATAAGCGCGACAACAACACAACGTTAATAAGCAGATTCTAAAAAACTAAATCGTGAGCGACATAGCCGTTATTTCTGGGTCTTCAAATGCACCACTATCTTACCTTCTGTCCAGGCAGCTAAAAGTTGATCTTACGCCAGCTGAAATAAGGAAATTTCCCGACAACGAAAAGTACGTAAGGATTGACGGCGACGTAAGCAACAAAAACGTTGTCATCCTGCAGTCCATGGCATTCAGGCCTGATGAGTACCTTATAGAATCACTGCTACTTGCTTCAGCCGCCAAAGACGCAGGGGCAAAAAGCGTAACTCTTGCTGCTGCTTACTTTCCGTACGCAAGACAGGACGAAAGGTTCAAGCCTGGAGAACCTGTGAGCGTCTCGGTTGTTGCCCAGCTGCTGACGGCTGCCGGGGTTGATAACCTCGTAACTGTTGACGTTCACAGGCACAGGGTTCTCGATTTCGCTTCAATATTCAAAGGAAAATGGATAGACGTTTCAGTTATGCCTTACCTTGTGAGCTACGGCAAAAAGTCCGGCCTCATAGACAATGACACCTTTATAGTTGGCCCGGACTCTGAAGCCATACAGTGGGCGAAGATCGCGGCCGAAAGCGCAGGTCTCAGTAACTACGGGGCTCTGAGGAAGAAGAGGTTTGGCGACACCGAGGTCACAGTTTCTGGGGAGCTTAACCTTGAGGGCAAAAAAGTCTTCATAGTTGATGATATAATAAGCACCGGAAGCACGATTATTGAAGCTTCAAAGGCGATAAAGGAAATGGGTGGAAAGCTCGTAGGGGTAGCCTGTGCTCACGGGCTTTTTGTTAACGAAGCCCTTTACAAGTTATACAGAGAGGGCATTAGCGAAGTTTACAGTTCCGATACTGTTCCAAACCAGACTACAAGGGTAAGTTCAGCGGAAGCTTTATCAAAGGGCGTTCTGGAAATATTAAAGTAGGGGCTGTCGGCTAGCCTGGTCTAGGCTGCCAGCCTTGGGCGCTGGCGATCGCCGGTTCAAATCCGGCCAGCCCCATTTTTTTATCTTTGTGAACAACTTTATTTGCGACTCAGTGCAATAGCTCTGCATGGAAGAACTCAAGAAACTTTACGAAGAAGGCAATTACGATCAGCTGATAAAAGAATTTAAGGATTATGAGAAAACAGGATCGAACGACCCTGAAGCTTACATGTTAGCTGGAAAAGCTTACTATTATAAGAAAAAACCAAAGGATTCTTTGAAGTGTCTGGAAAAGGGTCTCCAGCTTGGAGGTGACAAAAAAGAGGTAGACTACTTTATGGGGAAAGATTACGCGCTCATGGGGAAGTACGATAAAGCTCTGGAGAAGCTCAACGAAGCCCTTTCTTTAAAACCGGACGACCCGAGCGTTCTTCTGAACATAGGCGTTGTCTACGCTCTGAAGGGTGACAGGCAGAACGCGAAGTCTTACTTTGAAAAGGCAACACGGGCAGACCCCAACGAAAAGAAAGCCTGGTACGACCTCGGGGTTACCTATTTTATGGATAAGGATTACGAAAATGCTGCTGAATGCTTCAGGAAGTCTTACGAGCTCGACAAAGATTTTTATGAAGCCCTTTACAACCTAGTTTCAGCTCTGTGCATGAAAGGAGACCAGGATTTTGATAGATATTACCAGATACTTTACGAAAAGGACAAAAAAAGGGCTGAACTTCTGAAAAAAATCTGTGAAAGAGAAAAAAGAGGTAAAAGGTTTAGGCTGTGGTAGAAGCCCTAAATTTCTTCTTGAGTTCAGCCTGTGCAGCTGCAAGCCTTGCTATCGGTATCCTGTAAGGTGAAGCGCTGACATAGTCGACAGCCATGTCGTTGAACTTCTCTATTGAGTCAGGGTCTCCTCCGTGTTCTCCGCATATTCCAACTTCAAGCTCCGGGTTTGACTCCTTTCCTTCTTTTGATCCTATGGCCACAAGCCTGCCAACCCCGTCTCCGTCCAGCGTTGCGAACGGGTCCGCTGGAAGTATCTTGTTTTCTATGTAAAACGGTATAAACTTTGCCTCTACGTCATCCCTGCTGAAAGCAAAAGTTGCCTGTGTCAGGTCGTTTGTACCGAAAGAGAAGAAGTCGGCGTGCTTTGCTATCCTTGAAGCTGTAAGAGCGGCTCTTGGCGTTTCAATCATAGTACCAACTTTGTACTTTATCTTTACTCCAGCCTTCTGCATTACTTCTTCTGCAACCCTGTTGATTATTTCGCGGGCTCTCCTGAGTTCTTCAGCCTCTGCAACCTGTGAGACCATGACTTCAACTATCGGCGCTTCCCCTTCTTCTTTGTAAACTTCTGTTGCCGCTTCAAATATTGCTGATACTTGCATTTCATAAATTTCAGGGTACTGCAGGGCCAGCCTTACTCCCCTCTGTCCCATCATCGGGTTGTACTCTTTGAGCTCCATGACTCTTTTAAGGACCTTTTCCTTCTCCTTCAGCAGTTGCGGGTTCTTACCCGTTACCCTGAGCTCCACGACTTCTGGCAGTATCTCTTCAAGCTTTGGCAGGAACTCATGCAGCGGTAGGTCGAGCAACCTTATAGTAACTGGCAATCCTTTCATTATCCTGAACAGGGCCTTGAAGTCGTTCTTCTGAAGAGGCTTTATCATGTCCAGGTATTTCTTCCTTTCTTCAGCTGTTTCAGCCAGTATCATCTTCTGAACAAGCTCAAGCCTGTCAGGCGCGTTGAACATCCTTTCAGTCCTCGCAAGTCCTATCCCTTCTGCCATATTTTCCTTAGCTTTTGCCGCCATCTCCGGAGTGTCAGCGTTAGCCCTGACCTTCAGCCTTCTGAACTGGTCGGCCCACTGCAGTATAGTTGCAACTTCTTTGCTTATCTGGGGTTCAACTAGAGTAAGCTCCCCAACGTAAACGCTTCCCGTTGTCCCGTCGATCGTTATCAGTTCTCCTTCTTTTACAACTGTGCTGTCAACATAAAAGACCTTCTTTTCAAGGTCTATCTTTATAGACTCTGCCCCAACTATGCAAGGTTTTCCCATGCCCCTGGTTACGACTGCTGCATGGCTCGTCATGCCTCCTCTGCTCGTAAGTACCCCATCGGCTGCAGCTATTCCTGCTATGTCTTCAGGGGTCGTTTCTGGCCTTACAAGTATTACCCTTTCTCCCCTCTTCTTCCACTCCTGTGCTTCTTCTTTTGTGAACACTACCTTGCCAACAGCGGCGCCTGGAGAAGCAGGCAGACCTTTAGCTACAGGCTTTACCCTGTTGTTCGGGTCTATCTGTTTGTAGAAAAGAGTGAGGAACTGTCCGGGTTCTATCCTTAACACGGCTTCTTCCTTTGTTATGAGCCCTTCGTTAACCATGTCTATTGCTATCCTTACCGCGGCTATTGCAGTCCTCTTTGCGTTCCTCGTCTGCAGCATGTACAGCTTTCCGCTTTCAATAGTGAACTCTATGTCCTGTACGTCCTTGAAATAGGCTTCGAGCTTCCTTGCTACGTCAAGCAGCTGCTGATAAACTTCCGGCATTATCTCTCTTAGCTTTTCAACTGGCATGGGCGTCCTTATGCCTGCAACAACGTCTTCTCCCTGGGCCCTTATCAGAACTTCTCCATAGAGCTTCTTTTCCCCTGTGCTCGGGTCCCTTGTGAATGCCACACCTGTTCCAGATCTGTCGTCCAGGTTCCCGAACACCATCATGACTATGTTAACAGCTGTTCCGAGCTCATCCGGTATCTTGTAAATCTTCCTGTACTCTATGGCCCTCTGGTTCCACCAAGAGTCAAAAACAGCGCCTACAGCCATAAAAAGCTGTTCCCACGGATCCTGAGGAAGGTCCATCCCAGTATTTTCCTTTACTATCTTCTTGAACCTTTCAACAAGGACCCTCCAGCCATCGGCCGTTACCTCTATGTCCTGTTTAACGCCCAGCTCTTGTTTTAACTTCTCAAGCTCCTTGTCAAATAGCTCTCCGGGAATCCTCATGACTATCTTTCCGAACATCTGTATGAACCTTCTGTATGTATCGTAAGCGAACCTTTCGTCCTGTGTCTTCCTCGCAAGAACCTTCACGACTCTGTCGTTTATGCCAAGGTTGAGCACGGTGTCCATCATACCTGGCATTGAGTACGGGGCCCCGGATCTAACTGAAACAAGCAACGGGTTCTGCTCGTCGTTGAACTTTTTGCCCGTTTTTTCCTCAAGCTTGTGAACCTTGTCCACGATCGCTTCCTTCAGGTCTGGCCAGAGTTGTCTTCCCTTCTTGAAGTACTCATTGCACATCCTTGTCGTTATAACTATTCCAGGAGGTACAGGCAATCCTATCTTTGTCATTTCAACAAGTCCGTAGCCCTTCCCTCCCAGCTCGAACTTTGTCAGATTTAGCTTTGCAGCTTCTTCAAAAAGATAAACTTCTGGTTTTTCACTCATTTTCCAATCTAAGAAGCTATAATTTGGTGTTTATTTAAGCTTTAACCGTTTTCTCCTCACCTTCCGATAAGCGTTTAAATCATAAAGAGAATATAGGCTTGATGAGCTACACTGAAAGTTCAAAAAGGGTTTTCCTGAACACGGGCACAAGGTTTCCTCAACCGGTTATATGGGCTGTAGCCGTTGTAAAGCTCTCAGCTGCACGGGCAAACGAAGAGCTCAAAGTTCTTGATAAAGAAACAAGCGAGGCTATACAGAAAGCCGCAACAGAGCTTATGGAAGGCATTCATTCTGAGGACGTTGTAGTTGACGTCTTCCAGACAGGTTCCGGAACCGGGATAAACATGAACGTCAACGAGGTCCTTGCAAAGAGAGCCAGCGAGATACTGAACAGGAAGGTCCATCCAAACGACCACGTTAACATGTCCCAGTCATCTAACGACGTCGTGCCGACTGCTATAAGGATCGCCGCAGTAAGGGAATCCATTCTAAGGCTTCTGCCGTCTTTACAGATCCTGATAAACTCTTTGAATTCACTTTCATCAAAGACGTACGAAACTGTAAAATCTGGAAGGACCCACCTTAGGGACGCGTTGCCAGTTTCATTTGGTCAGGAGATGGAAGCATACGCGAAAGCTTTTGAAAGGGACATGAAGATGATAGCACAGGCCCTCGAAGACGTCAGGTTCCTTCCTCTGGGGGGAACGGCCGTTGGCACAGGCATGAACGCTCCCCAGGGATTTCAGCAGACAGTTATTAAGAAGATAAACGAAGTGACTGGGCTCGATTTCAAGCCAGCAGAAAGCAACTTCATGAGAATGAGGCTTTTAACCGACATGGTAAATCTGAGCGCGATGCTCAGAGGAACAGCCCTCGACCTCTACAGGCTTTCTCAGGATCTACGTCTTATGTTCTCAGGGCCTTTCACAGGTTTGAACGAAATAGACATACCGAGCCAGGAAGAAGTCGCTGGCAGCAGCATAATGCCTGGCAAGACGAACCCAATAACAGTAGAATCTTGCCTGCAGGCTTCTGTCCAGATTATGGGGCTTGACCACGCAGTTCAGCTGGCAGGCATGCTTGGAGAATTTGAGCTCAGCATGGGTATACCCCTAACGGGTTATGACGTAGTCACAGAAATAGACCTGCTCAGCGAAGCCCTTACGAAGATGGCAAAAATTGTTATAGACAACATAAAGGTCAACGAAGAAAAGATGAAGAACTATGCGGAACGCAGCCCCTCTCTGATAACTGTAATTTCTCCAAAGATAGGTTATGACAAAGCTTCAAAGATTGGAAAACAGCTAGCAAAGGGAATGTCTATAAGGGAAGCTCTGAAGGAACTTGGGTACAGCGATAAGGATATAGATGAAATCCTGGACCTCAAAAAACTCATCAGGGGAGGATACGCGGTAAAGTAAATTTTCTATTTTTTAAAATCTTTCATTTTTTGTTTAAAAACTTCATAAATGGGCCGGCCAGGATTTGAACCTGGGACCTTCGCCGTGTAAGGGCGACATGCTAACCAGGCTACACCACCGGCCCTTTTAATCATTTAAATAAAGTTCGAATATAAATTTTGCTAAAAGCGTAAAAACCGTGCACAGGCTTTTTTTGACGGCCAGCTACATCCAGAGACGTTTTGGGCTTTTAGTAACGGTGGGCTGAACGGGTCGGTCCCGAAGGACCTTCCCGCGTACACCCTCCGTCCTATCAACGCCGTCTTTTACGGCAGCCCTCCACCCTTTCCTCCTCCGCCCTTGCGAGCAGAAGAGGATCGGGAACGCTGACTATTTTCGGGAGAGGCTTCCCCCTTAGATGCTTTCAGGGGTTATCCTCAGCGGCTTAGCTACCCGGCCACCCCCTGTCGGAGGACCGGTACACCAGAGGCCGCCTTGCCCCGTTCCTCTCGTACTAAGGGCAAGTTCCCCTCAGTCAGCGCGCACCCCCATCAGGTAGAGTCCGACCTGTCTCGCGACGGTCTAAACCCAGCTCACGTTCCCCTTTAATGGGCGAGCAGCCCCGCCCTTGGCCCCTGCTGCAGGGCCAGGATGGGAAGAGCCGACATCGAGGTACCAAACCGCGGGGTCGATGGGAACTCTCGCCCGCGACGAGCCTGTTACCCCTGGGGTAACTTTTCTGTCGTCACCGGCCCCCAACGGAGGGGGCACGATGGTTCGCTAGGCCCGGGTTTCCCCTCTGGACCCGACGCTTTTAGGGGTCCAGTCAGGCCGGCTTTTGGCCTTGCCCTCTACGGTGGGTTCCTGACCCACCTGAGCCGACCTTTGGGCCCCCTCGATACCTTTTCGAGGGGGTGCCGCCCCAGCCGAACTGCCCACCTGCAGGTGTCCCAGGTTCTATCCTGGTTAGCGACGTAGGCACGACTAGCTGGTGTTACACTTGCGCCTCGACCTGACCCAAAGGCCAGGCTTCATTGGCTCCCAGCTACTCTCTGTAGTCGCGCCCACATCGCAGCTGCAGGCTGCAGTAAAGCTCCACAGGGACTTCTCTCCCCGATGGGGGGAGGTGGACTGTTCGTCCACCTTACGTGGGTTCACCGGGTAGCAGGCGGGGACAGCGGGGCCCTCGTTGATCCATTCATGCACGTCGGAACTTACCCGACAAGGCATTTGGCTACCTTAAGAGGGTCAGAGTTACCCCCGGCGTTTAGCGGCCCTTAGCCCGGTTGAACCCGGGTTTTAGGTACCGCCACTGGCCAGGATTCAGCGGCCGTACAAATCCTTACGGACTAGCGGCCACCTATGTTTTTATTAAACAGTCGGGACCCCCTTGTCACTGCGACCTGCGATCCC
This sequence comes from Conexivisphaerales archaeon, assembly GCA_030756715.1. GTDB lineage: Archaea > Thermoproteota > Nitrososphaeria > Conexivisphaerales > UBA164 > CAYFFZ01. The sequence goes on along the minus strand of JAVBJD010000011.1, from coordinate 10,499 downwards.
AGCTCTTCGCCAGGACCGCAGGCACCCCTTCTCCCGAAGTTACGGGGCTAATTTGCCGAGTTCCCTCGCCTGCGGTATCCCCGACACGCCTTAGGCTTCTCACCCAGGCCACCAGTGTCGGTTCTTGGTACGGTCTCCGGTCTTTAGCTCAATCCACCTTTCACTGTCCCCTAGAATCGAGGAAACCCGCCATACGGCAGGCCATTCCTCCCTCGCACGGGTTCTCGTCATTACGACACTCCCCCGCGCTTGGAGAGTTAGACAGAGTGACGGCCCTGCTTCCCCTATCTAGAGGCAAGAGGACTGAGCGTCCCCTTGCGGGTACGACCGGAGGCACCGGAATATTAACCGGTTTCCCGTTCAGACCTATCCCTTGCGGGATGGTCCTTAGGACCGGCTTACTCTTGGCTGACGACGCGTTGCCAAGAAAACCTTGGCCTTCCGGCGGCCGGGATTCTCACCCGGCTACGCTGTTACTACCGCCAGGATCTGCACTAGAGACCGCTCCACAGGACCTCACGGCCCTGCTTCTGCGCGGCCTCTACGCCCGCCTACCACACACCTCCTTTACAGAGGTGGTCCGACGTATCGGCGACAGGCTTAGCCCCGTCCATTTTCGGGGCCTCTCCGCTCGGCAGGTGAGCTGTTACGCACTCCTTGGGGGATGGCTGCTTCTGAGCCTACCCCCCTGCTGTCTAAGCGGAGAGACGCCCTTTGGTTTGGCACTTAGCCTGTACTTGGGGGCCTTAACGCCGGTCTGGGTTGTCCCCCTCTCGGTTGTGGGGCTTACCCCCACAAACCCGTCTCCCGGCTTCTTCTGCGCCAGCACGTTCGGAGTTCGAAAGGGTGATGGGACCTTTCGGTCCCTTGTCACCCCATCGGTGCTCTACCGCGCCGGCAACATCTGCCGGGGCCTGACTGGGATCAGCTTCGGCGGGAACTAGCTATCACCGAGCTAGATTAGTTTTTGGCCCCTTGCCCTAGTTCAGGGGACCGAACTGCACGTCAGGACCCTTTCGGGCCTCCACCAGGGTTTCCCCCGGCTTCGCCCTGCCCAGGGCAAGATCGCTCGGTTTCTAGTCTCATCCCAATGGCTATGGGGCGCTTATAACACCCCCTCCCTCGCCCTTTTGGAGCTGCGGAGTATCGGTTTCCCTTCGCCTTCGGGCTTAAAAACCCTTAAACTCGCCATTGGGACGAACTCCCTGGCCCGTGTTTCTAGACGGATTGCAGTACCTTGGAATCCTGCCAACGTGCTGAAGCCTTGCGGCTTCGGCACATCAGGAAGATTCCTTCTAGGCACTGCACGCTTATAGCCACCTGGTTTCAGGCTCTTTTCACCCCCCTTCCGGGGTGCTTTTCAGCTTTCCCTCACGGTACTTGTCCGCTATCGGTCTCGAGAGGTATTTAGCCTTGGAGGCCGCTTTCCCCCATCTTCCCCAACCACTGTCAAGGCCGGGTACTCTGCCCTAACTCAGTCCGCCCATGCCTTTAGTCTACGGGGCTATCACCCTCTATGGCGGGCCTTTTCAGGCCACTTCGACTAGGCACGTCGGCTAGACCGGGCTCCGCCCACTGCTAGGGCAAACCCTACATCCCTTCACAGCTCATCGCTATGAAGGTTCGGTTTGGGCTGTGCCCTTTTCGCTCTCCGCTACTCAGGGCATCTCGTATTGATTTCTTTTCCTCCTCTTACTCAGATGTTTCCTTTCGGAGGGTTCGCAGACGTGTCTAACGACACGTCTACTGGACCTTAACGGTCCAGTGGGATTCCCATTCGGGTATCCCCGGATCGAAGGCTGCTTGCGCCTCCCCGGGGCTTATCGCAGCTTGCCACGCCCTTCTTCGCCCCTCGAGCCGAGCCATCCTCCAGGTGGCGTCTTTCGTCCCTGGATGTAGCTGACTTTCGTCAAAGCCTGTGCACGGCATCACTGCGAGCATAAACTCGCTCGCTTTGCCCTTCATCTGCGGAGTTACTCGCAGATTGCATCAAGAGCATGCTGGCCACAAGTTTAAGCTGACTCCATACCGGATACTCACATGGAGGTGATCCGGCCGCACCTTCCGGTACGGCCACCTTGTTACGACTTCTCCCCCCTCGCGGACCCCCGGTTCGATGGCACCACTGAGGATGCCACCTCGCCGGGGGCCCACTCGGGTGGAGCGACGGGCGGTGTGTGCAAGGAGCGGGGACGTATTCACCGCGGGATGGTGACCCGCGATTACTAGGGATTCCAGGTTCACGAGGGCGGGTTCCAGCCCTCGATCCCAACTGAGGTGGGGGTTCGGGATTACCTCCCCCTTTCGGGATCGGATCCCATTGTCCCCACCATTGCAGCCCGCGTGTGGCCCAGGGGTTTCGGGGCATACTGACCTGCCGTAGCCCCCTCCTTCCTCCGCCTTATCGGCGGCGGTCCCACCAGTTTCCTCTATGTCCCGAACGGGACATAGAAGCAACTGGCAGCGAGGGTCTCGCTCGTTGCCTGACTTAACAGGACACTTCACAGCACGAGCTGGCGACGGCCATGCACCTCCTCTCGGCTTGTCAGGTAAGGCCTTTAACCTGACCTTCACTCTGCCGTCACCCCTGGTAAGGTTCCCGGCGTTGACTCCAATTAAACCGCAGGCTTCACCCCTTGTGGTGCTCCCCCGCCAATTCCTTTAAGTTTCAGCCTTGCGGCCGTACTCCCCAGGTGGCCCGCTTAACGGCTTCCCTGCGGCCCTGGTGAAACCCTAAGCTTCACCAAGACCTAGCGGGCATCGTTTACGGCCAGGACTACCCGGGTATCTAATCCGGTTCGCTCCCCTGGCTTTCGTCCCTCACCGTCGGGCGCGTTCTGGCCGGGCGCCTTCGCCACTGTTGGTCTTCCGCGGATCAGCGGATTTTACCCCTACCCGCGGAGTACCCCCGGCCTCTCCCGTCCCCTAGCCCCATAGTATGATCCGCAGCCCAGCGGTTGAGCCGCTGGATTTAACGGACCACATACAGGGCCGGCTACGGACGCTTTAGACCCAATAATCGTCCCGACCAGTCGGGGAGCTGGTATTACCGCGGCGGCTGACACCAGACTTGCCCTCCCCTTATTCGTCGGGCTTTTTAGACCCGACAAAAGTCGTCCTTAGCGGACGACACTCGGGGTAGCCTCGTCACCCTTTCGGGCATTGCGAAGGTTTCGCGCCTGCTGCGCCCCGTAGGGCCTGGACCCTTGTCTCAGGGTCCATCTCCGGGCTCCTCCTCTCAGAGCCCGCACCGGTCATAGGCTTGGTGGGCCTTTACCCCACCAACTACCTGATCGGACGCAGCCCCATCCTAAGGCAGGTGAACCGGCATGCCAGCCCACCCATTTTGACCTGAGGACCTTCCAGTACCCCAGGTCTATGGGGTATTAGCCCCAGTTTCCCGGGATTATCCCCCTCCTCAGGTTAGGTTAGCTGCGTACTACTGAGCCGTGCGCCACGTCCCCCACGTGGCTGGAGGACGTACGACTTGCATGGCTTAGCCCCACCCCGATACCGGTCGGGTCCGGCAGGATCAACCGGATTCAAGTTCCAGTATGGAGTCATATGCTTCTTGTGGCCAGCATCAGCTCCAACTTGACAGTTGGATCCTCATCAATGTTTGCGCATTTGGAGATCACCGCCTCATGGTTCGGGCAAAACGCCCACCTTGGCGATGACGCCCGGGATTGCGCGATAATATCTGTTAAATCCTTACTTATTAATTTTACCTTGATAATTAATTTACATATAATAATGAAATTTATTATCCTTTTACATGAAGCGTTACCTATTTTACCCTTTTTCTGTAAGTAAAGTATATTGAAGCGTCATATATGAATTTGCTTCCCCCTCCTATTATATACGGCAAATAAATTATGCCATTTTCAAGCGCAAGCCCTACAACTGGAGAGCCCGGCAGCGAACTAAGGCTCCTGAAAGTGTTCGTTATTGCGTTTGCTATTACCCTTTCATTTTCATCAAATATCTCTGCCATAAAGGCTTGCCTTGTAGGAACATCCATCTGAGAAACGCTCTGTCTCAGGAAAAGAAAGGCAAGGCTACCTGCGAGAGAACCTGCAAAAGGGATCATTACTAGGAATGCGTTAGAAAGCAGGTGCGTAATCACCATAGTGCGGAGGTTGCCAATCTTTTCTGCTATCAGCGAAGCCCCATAAATAGAAAGCGCGGTTATTATGTTAACTATCATAAATATCAGGCCGAGGTTTTTCAGTGAAACGTGATAGACGAGATAAAACCAGTAAGATAAGATGGATTGAGTTATAAAACCACCTCCGAAGGCATCGAGAGAAAAAAGTAAGGAAAGGTTCCGAACATCTTTTTTTGAAGCTTTTCTGAGAGGGCTCAGTCCCTTTGTCCTTTTGCTTGCTTCTATGTTCTTTAACTGAAAATAAACGATAAAAAGAACCAACCCTACAAAGCCATAAAAAAGGTACACGGATCTAAACGAAAAGATGGACATTTTAAAATAATAGGGAAACGAAGAGGCCAAAGCACCTAAGGAAGACATTGCGTAGCCTATAGTGTTATAGGTCCCAAAGGCCCTGTTCCTCCTGTTTTCTTTTGCGAGAGAAGGTATTATGCCAGTCTCTATCGACTGGAAAGGCCCTGCCTCTGTTCCTGTTGTGCTTATGTTACCTACAAAAAGCGCAGGAAGTATTAGCATGAGGCTTGACGATAAAAAAAGAAAAATGCCGGATACCAACATAAGAACGCTGAAAACAAGAAGAAAGTTTCTCCTTTTAAAGACGTTGCCGTACCAGGTTAAAAGGATGTTCGAGAAGACGTTGCCTGATACTATAAAGAAAAGCGCTAAACCCACGTAGAAGGGCGAATAGCCGAGAACTGCCAGGTATATGGGCGTCATAACGCTTACAATGCCAAAGGCAAAAGTGCGGAGCCCTTTTGTTACCATTATGAGGCTTAAACGATCCACAATAACAGTTCCAAATTTAAATTTATAAATTATCGGCTGAACGCATTCATAAATAGCTTGAAGCTTATTCTTTAAGTCCTTCTGGAGACTGTACAGTTACCCTCCAAAAAGAACCTCCACGACTTTTCAGTACCTCTGCTTATGCCTATTCTCTTGCTTGATGATACTGTCTCTGAATTCTTCAGGTAACCGGGAGCTATGTAAAGGGGGCCCGATAATGTAAGGTCAAGACCGTTAAAAGCCCTGTCAACCTTTAGAGCTCTCGTAAGGTTACCAGGACCGCTGGCGACCCTGCAGACTGAACCCTGCCTTCCGAGCAAATCTGTTCCGAAAACCGGTTCAGCGGACCTTATAAGAACTGCACCGGCATCCTGTTTTGGGGCCTTGGCGGTTACGTTAAGGCAGAAGTTGATCCCATAAGAAAGGTATACATAAGCGTGACCTACTTCTTCAAACATTATTGTGGCTCTTCCCTTTTTGCCCCTGTAAGCGTGACTTGCTGGGTCATCCGTGCCCCTGTAAGCCTCCACTTCTGTTATCCTGAGAACAGCTTTCCTGTAACCAAATGTCCTGACAATCAGGGCTCCTAGAAGCTCTCGGGCAACTACGACTGTTTCCCTCATATAAAACGATCTTGGGATCGGGTTAAGCTTTGTAAAATCTTGCAGCATTATCCACTCCTATGATTCTTGCCAGCCGCTTATCTCCCTTTCCAATTTCTTTCATAAGCTCAAGGCCCCATTGAGGCTCGCTTGGCTCCGTGCTCGAGTCAGAGTTAATCATCGTTCTTTCAAGATCTATGCTTTTTATTATTTCTAGCGCTTCATTAACTGAAATCTTGCCAGGCTGAAGAGAAAGGCCTATCATGTAAGACCCTTTTTCAAGGCCTTTAAGCAGCTCAAAATTGAAGTGGTCAATTACCGCCATTTCTTCAGGAAATCCAGAATCCCTTATAAGCTTGAGCTCAAGGATAGCAACAGCAAGTTTGTTTGCCCTAGGAGTATGAACTATCACAGGCTTATCAACCTTCTTTGCGAGCTTTAACTGAGAAACGAAAACGTCTTTTTCCTGCTCAGAACCAGATTCCAGTCCAACTTCACCAAGAGCTTTAACTCTTTCATCGTTAAGCCAGGATTCAAGCTTATCGAACCTTACCTCAGGAGATATACATCGCGGATGAATGCCAACAGCAGGGATCAGCTTCAAGCCTATCTTCTGAAGTCTCTGGGGTTCTACTTCAACGAGCCACCTGAAGACATCTTCGAGCGTTCCCCAAGAACTCGGGCGAACCGGGATCCAGCTGGCTTCCACAACAGCTTCAAGGCCAGATCTATAAAGAGAATCAAGAACGTTAAGAGAAGTAAAATAATGATGGCTGTGAGAATCTATCCACATTTGCCACCACATGGGGCTTTGGTCTTTTGTGTATTAAACGGTTTCCGCGTTTTTCACTTAAAGACAAACCTGTATTTTGAACCGCAAACTTTACAAGTAAAAACAAGCTTCCCGTTCCTTACCCTGATGGTCTTTCCAAATACAGGTGGAGTATAAGATTTACACTTTTTGCAAAAAAGGAGTTTAAGCTCATAGGGCTGGTCCATGTTAAATTTCATCGTGATCCTTTTAGCTAGCTCGGCCTGCTTTTCTGCTAAAGGAGATAAAGGGTCGCTGTAGACCTCTTTGAGAAGGGTTTCTATGGCTTTCTTAGCTTCCTTCAACCTGCTGCAGCCATCCGTATCCTTCCCTGTCTATCTTGTCTGCAAGCTCGGGGCCGCCTTCGGCAACTGCCCTTCCGCCGCTAATTACTATAACTTTATCTGGAGTTATATACCTGAGAATTCTTGCATAATGAGTAACAAGGATAAGAGAAGAGCTGTACTTGGTGTGATAGCTCTTTATCGCTTTTGCTACGCTTTCTAGAGAATCGACGTCAAGCCCTGAATCGATTTCATCAAGTATAACATGAGTGGGCTCAAGAACATACATCTGTATTACCTCAAGCTTCTTCCTTTCTCCCCCAGAAAGGCCCTCGTTAACGTTCCTGTTCAGCAGTTCGCTCCCGAAACCTACCTCTTCAAGCTTGCTCTTCAAAAGCTTGTTAAAAACGTAAGTTGAGACGTTAGAATTTTTTACAGAAGTGTATGTGGCTTTCAAGAAAGAAAGAACTGGAAGTCCCTGTATTTCAACAGGGTTTTGGAAGCCTAAGAACATGCCTTTCTTTGCTCTTTCATGAGGCTGAAGTTGGGTTATGTCTTCGCCGTTGAGAAATATTTTTCCTTCTTCAACTCTGTAGTCTGGATGGCCCATTATAGAATAAGCGAGAGTGGTCTTACCGGAACCATTAGGGCCCATTATAGCGTAAACTTTTTTATCGCTAAACGATAAGCTTATGCCGTTGAGTATAAGTTTGCCGTTCGTTGAAACTTTTAAGTTGTTTATCTCGAGCATATTTCTGAAATATAACTACGTTATAGCTTAATAATATTTCTAAAAAAATTATGATTTACCTTTTAAAAACTATTTCATAATCCTGAGCCAGGATCTTACTACCTAAAAGCCGGCATAGAAAATATTAGCCCGGGGCGGATTCGAACCGCCGTCACCGGGTATCCCCTCGACCCGTCTGGGGGCGATCCAGAGCCCGGTATCCTTGGCCCCTAGACGACCGGGCTGCAACAACAATTGACATAAGGGAAAATAAAAAGTTTGCTTTATTTATAGGCTACTGCTTCCAGAACGTTCTTGCTTTACAGAAGTGCTGGAAAGCTTTAGAGCTTCACTGTATCCAAATTCAACAGCTTTTGTGTTAAGTTCTATGAAGCGCGGGTTTACGACTTCTTTTATCGAGTTTTTCAACTCCTCAATGGAAACTATGCCAGTTATCGCGCTCATAGAGCCGAGCATTATCATGTTAGCAACAATTGCAGTCTTGAAAACGTCCCTGGCAAGGTCCCCGGCCCTGATGTCAAACCTTTTACCTTTGTCAGGGTTTACCAAAGAACCGTCGTATATTATGATGCCGTCCTCTTTTACCTTGTTTGAAAGCGCGTCCCATGCTCCCTGGAACATAAAGATCCCGACGTCCGCGCTTCTAACCTTTACGGCAGCTACATCGCTTTCTTTATCTGACACGATAAGCTCTGTATACGACTCACCGCCCCTCGTTGACGCCCCGTATTCTTCTGTTTGCACAACATAGAGGTTCCTGTACTTTACAAAAGCATAACCGAGAAGGTAACCCATTAGCTGTACCCCCTGACCTCCCCTTCCGCCTATTATTATTTCGTGTTTCATGCTTTCTCACCTCTTGCCTTTTTCTTTATCTCTTCGAGCTGTTCCAGGTAAGTGGGTTCTTCTCTGTTCACGAACTCTCCGAGGCTTATTTCTTCATTCCAGTCATACTTTGCTTCAAACGGACTGATACCTCTTCTTATCTGACCTACTTTCTTTATCTTGAGGTAAAGGTCGTACGGTTCTTTAAAGCCGTTGATTCTGCCGAAAATTTCTGGACACTGAGAAATAACTTCTATAAAAGAAAAGCCCCTGTGGTTGAGGGCCTTCTTTATGCTCTCTTTCAGGAGTACGGGATAAGCAGTTGACCACCTTGCGACATATGTTGCTCCTGCAGCCGCAACGAGCTTAATTACATCAAAAGGCTTGCTGTCAGGGTTGTAAGGAGAAGTGTAGGTAACTGTTTCCTTTGGAGTTGTAGGCGCAACCTGTCCTCCTGTAAGCCCGTAGATGAAGTTGTTGATCATTATGACAGTCAGGTCAGCGTTTCTCCTGGCGGCGTGTATAAGATGATTGCCCCCAATGGATGCTATGTCGCCGTCACCACCCCAGACAACTACTTTCAGCTTTGGATTAGCGAGCTTTACACCTAGGGCTACAGGGATTGCCCTTCCGTGAAGCACATGGGCGCCGTCAAACTTGAGGTAGTGAGGAACCCTTCCGGTGCAGCCTATGCCACTTATCATTACAAGATCCTTTGGATCAAGCCCTAGTTCGTCTATAGCTTTTAGGAAAGACTGAACAACGGTTCCGATGCCACAGCCCGGACACCAGGTTGTGGGCATCTTCTCGCTCCTTATGTACCTTTCCAGAGGATGCTGAACTGTTATCTCCATCAGGCTTTCACCTCAAGAAGGTTTAACAGATCATCAGGAGAAGGAGCTTCGTAGCTCAGCCAAGGAAGAACAGATACTTCCTGGCCGTCTCTGAGAGTCCATTTGACCGGATAGACGAGCTTCCCCACGCTCATCTCGATAGTAATAACCTTTGAAGCGTTTCTCGCGGCCCTCCTTAGTGCGTCCTCTGGGAAAGGCCATATGCTTATAGGCCTGAAGACCCCCCATTTTTTACCTTCTTGTCTAGCTTCTCTAACCATTACAGAAGCTATCCTGCCCATCACTCCGGAAGCAACAAAAAGAACTTCAGCGTCTTCAGTATATTCTTCCTGCCACCTGTATATCTTGCTGGCGTTCCTCCTGATCTTCTCTGTAACCCCGAGAACAAATTTAGCCTGGATGTCAGGCCTTTCGTAATAGTAACCCCTTTCATCGTGAGTCAAGCTGTCCTTAAGCACTGCATAGCCATCTCCAAAATTTGCTATTGTTGGTATATAATCATCGCCTCTTTTGTAAGGCAGGTAGTTTTCAGGGCTTTCCGTTGGCTTTTTCCTGTTAACTATTACAAGCTCATCCTGACCTTTAACGTAAAGCCTCTCCCTCATCCTAGCAAGAACCCCATCGCTGAGAAGCACTACAGGGCTCATGTACGTTTCTGCCAGGTTAAAAGCTTCCACAGTAAGATCAAAAGCCTCCTGAACGCTGGAAGCATAAAGAGCAATTATTTCATAGTCTGAATGAGAACCGAACCTAGCTTGCATTAGGTCTCCCTGCCATGCTTTTGAAGCTATACCTGTGCTTGGACCCGCCCTCATTACGTCAACTATTACAACCGGGGTTTCTGTAGCCACTGCTAAACCTATACCTTCCTGCATAAGGCTGTAGCCTGGACCGGACGTTGCAGTCATTGCTTTTGCACCTGCCATTGAAGCCCCAACAATCATGTTTATAGAAGCAAGCTCATCTTCCCCCTGAACGTACATGCCTCCGACAGCTGGCAGCCTCTTTGACATTTCTTCTGCTATTTCAGAAGATGGGGTTATCGGGTAGCCGGCGTAAAATCTGCAGCCTGCTGCGATGGCTCCTTCAACTACAGCTTCGTTTCCTGTAACGTAAAGAACCTTACCCTTTTCCATCATGGCTTCACTTCTTTAACAAATATTGCAAATTCAGGGCATGCATACTCACAGATCCTGCAACCCACGCACTTTAAATTATCTGTTACTCTTGTTGGCCTGTAACCGAACTTGTTGTAGGAGTTTTCTCTTTCAAGGATCTTAGGTGGACAGAGCTCTATACAAAGGCTACACTCCTTACACCTGTCCCTTATCACAATGACCTCAAAGGACTTTTTCCCACGAGCGGAAACCTGAGTCTGCTGATTTAAACTCATCTTTAATAAGCAAAAGCGAATATTA
>JAVBJD010000063.1 GCA_030756715.1 Conexivisphaerales archaeon | reverse complement strand
GAGAAGCAGGATAGCTCCTATTTGGAGCCTTTTTAAATATTTTAGCAAAAATTTTTTGCCTAAAATGACTCAACCTGTGGAACGCAGGTGAAGCGCTCGGGGATGATCGCGCCTTTACTGCTAACATGCCGGAGTGCTTCGGCAGTATTCCCCATGTTAAAGCAAGCGTGGCGATGAACCGAGAAGTTCACGGTAACCTTCGACATTCATGATGAAAAAGAGTCAGGTCCTTGTTTATGAATTTTATCAACTGTTTTAAAATCACTCGAGTATTACCCTGTAAGGTAAAGCTTTGGATTTAAAATCAGGGGCCAGCTTCAGCCTTAAAACCCTTCCGCACCATATGCATCTAGCGGAGTTCCTGCCCCTTGCTACCAAGGGCCCCCCACAATAGTTGCAGTAAGCCTCCAGTATTCCTAACTCTGGGCCATCAATGCTTAACATTAATACGCCCGCGCTCATCCCTATGATCTTAGCCCTCACTATAGAGCCCTCTGTAATAGGCATGTATTCAAAGTCCTGGTCAATGTATATCATCCCTTTCAGGTCAGCAGCAAGCCCTTCGTTCAGGGCAGAAACAATTGTTAGAAAAGCAAAAGGCTTCTGCACATAATCCACTCTACCTACAACTATATCTCCGACGTTTGCAATGCCTTTCTTGAGCGGCCTTATCTCAATAATTTTGTGTTTCTTGTCTATCTTAACTTCTGAAAGCTTTGTTGAGTATATATACCCATCCTTTATTATAAACTCTCCTTTTGGCTCAAAAGCCTCTATAACTCCAAGCCTTTCCCCAGGTAAAGCTATCAACACAAAGATTTACAAACGATGGTTTATTTGTCTTATGATGAAATAAAATTCAGAATACTTTAATATACTCAGGCATTAAACAAAGCTTGTGTTCGAAAAGTTCCCCGTAATTGTTTTCTGGGAAACTACTCAAGCGTGTGAGCTTAAATGTCTGCACTGCAGGGCTTCATCGATATGGGAAAGGAACCCCGAAGAGCTGAACACAGAAGAGGGGAAAAAGCTGCTCGAGGACCTTTCGCGGTTCGAAAAGAAACCTGTAATAGTGTTCACCGGCGGAAACCCGATGATCAGGGAAGATATATACGAACTGATAGGCTATGCAAAAAGTTTGGGCCTTACACCTGCTCTGGCACCTACAGTTTCTCATAGGCTCAACGAGGATTCGCTTAAAACGCTGAAACAGGCTGGAGTGAAATACATATCGATAAGCCTTGACGGAGGTAAGCCTGAAACTCATGAACTCATAAGGGGCGAGAAAGGACACTTTGAAAAGACCTTAAGAGCATTTAAGGACGCTATTTCATATGGATTTGAAGTTCAGGCAAACACGACGGTCATGTCTTTGAACAGAAGGGAGATAGGGGGGGTATTCAAGATACTCAAGGATATTGGGGTTAAGACGTGGGAAGTTTTCTTTATAGTTGCTGTCGGAAGAGCTTATGCAAATCTTGAAATGAGCCCCTCGGACTATGAAGCTGTATGTAACTTTCTCTATGACGCTTCTTTTTACGAAATTAACATTAGGACAGTTGAATGCCCGTTCATCAGGAGGGTCTACCTGGAGAGGGAAAATGGCCTGAACAGGTCAAAGGACGACAGTTTGTACCTGGAGCTGAAAAGCTCCCTGTATGGCTATACACCATCACAGAAATCAACGCTGAACAAGTACGGCACCCTAGATGGAGACGGAGTGATTTTCGTTTCATACAACGGCTCCGTTTACCCAAGCGGGTTGCTAAACGTTCCCATAGGAAACGTAAGAAAGGATGACATCGTAAAGCTTTACCAAGAAAACTACCTGCTAAATAAGTTCAGGAAAAGAGAATTCAACGGTTACTGCGGAAGTTGCAGCTTCAGATTTAACTGTGGAGGCAGCAGATCGAGGGCTTACTATTACTATAAGGATCCGCTGGGCTCAGACCCGGCATGCGTCTTGGTCTCAAGGTAGCCGTCTATCTGGTTTGCCAAGCTCTTTGCCGTTATAACCGAAGAGTATATTCCTGTTGAATTCATGAAAGCGCCTCCGAAGAAAATCCCCTTCCCTTTAAAGGCTTCGAGTTCTTCCCTTAAAGAATGTACGCCTACAGTATATATGGGCAGCGCGTCGTTCCATATCTTTATTCTGTATGAAACCGGATCGTCCAGTCCAAAATGTTCCTTGCCAAATTTCAGGGCTATTTTTAAAGCCCTGTCTTCTTCCATGTAGTTTTCAAAAGGGATAAAGTACTTTAATACATATGGTTCAGAGCTTGGGTTTATTGGCCACTTGCTGTCAAAGAACGTAGCACCGCTTACGCCGTAGACCTCTGGATAAGTCAGTATACCCGAGTATTTTTCGTAACCTTCAAACTTTTTGTCGTAAGCAGCGTTTATTACCGCTATCCTAGAATTTTTTACGTAAAGCCTTGCTTTTTTTACCACATCATCTATGTTTTTAAAAGAAGGAGCAGTGTAAGGGGAGACCATCAAAGCTGCAGCACTTCCCCTTAACTCTTCAGCACCAGCTCGAACAGAAATAAAATCTTTCTCATAGCGAACTTCTCTTGCCATCTCACCAATCATCACATCTACGCCCTTTATCTTTTCCTGCAACCTGGGTATGAGGGAGCCAAGTCCCAATTTAAAAGAAACTAGGTCGAAGCCTATTTTCTTTTTCATGAAGCTCCTTACAACGCTTTCCCCCTTTTTCTTTATGTCCAGTATATAAGGAAAGTAAACCGAGGAGCTCATGAGCCCTATGTCGCCACCGTATATTCCTCCGGCAAGGGGTCTGAAAAAATCTTCAACAAATTGTTTGCCGTATACAGCTGTAAAAAGGTCCTTAACTGACATGTCATCTTCAACGCTTACATTATAAAGAGGCTCAAGAAGCATCCTCATAAGTGTGCTTAAACTGAAGAGCCCGCTGAAGGCTGAGCGAAAGAGGTCCGAGTTTAACCTCAAGATCCCCCCGGCTATACCTTCGGGGACAGTGTATAACTTCCCGTTCCTTAAGACGGCGAACCTGCTTTTCTTCGGCCTGACCATTTCTTCAAGAAGACCTAGCTCGCTTAAGAGCTGCATAAAGCTCTTTGAGTTTACAACTTCTTCAGGCCCTTCTTCTACAATCTTGCCTTCAAGCTCAGCTGTTGCTATCTTTCCCCCAAGCCTTTCGCCTTCTATCAAGCACACAGATTTAGAAAGCTTTTTCAGCTCATACGCTAGCGTTAATCCCGAAACCCCACCGCCTATTATCAAAACGTCGTACATTTAATCTCAGGCCCTCAACGGGCCCGGCGGGATTCGAACCCGCGACCTCCGGCTCCGCAGGCCGACGCTCTATCCTGGCTGAGCTACGGGCCCTTATAACCTGTACCTAGGACGTATATTTTTGGTTTGCCATAAAGTATTCCTCTGGCATCATATATTATCGGCTCGTTCCCGCTCATCTTTGCCAGCTTTTCATAGTCGAGCTCCTTGTAAACAGAATGATCCGTTGATATTATGATGCCGTCAACCTTTGCAAGAGTTTCTTCTAAATTATCTGAAACCTGAACGTCGCTCCTCGATGGCCTTTTTACATATGGATCGTGAACCTTAACGTTTACGTTCAGAGCCCTTAACCTGTCTATTATGTCATACGAAGGGCTAAGCCTGTCATCATCAGTGTCTCCCCTAAAAGCAAGCCCGAGCAGTGCAACTGTTCTCAGCGATTTCTTGTTCAGTATAAAAAGTTCTACGAAGTTGCTTACAACGACAAGGGGCATCCTTTCGTTTACCCACCTTGCTGATTCAACCATCCTGAAATGAAAGCCCAATCTGTTTGCCGTGTAAAGAACATAGTAAGGATATACAGGTATGCAATTTCCTCCAACTCCTGCTCCAGGCTTATGTATGTTTGAATATGGTTGAGAGTTAGCTGCACTTCTAACTTCCCAGAAGTCAACGTTCAATCGCTGAGCAAAAAGGGCGAGCTCGTTAGCAAGGGCAATGTTTACGTCCCTGTACAGACCTTCAGCAAGCTTTTCGAGCTCAGCCGCTTCCATGCTCGACATCTTGATTATGCCTTTCTTTGCAACCTTTGAGTAAAGTTCTGCTATCTCTACGAGGCTTTTTGCGCCATAGCCCGATACAACCTTGGGATAATTTTCCTCTATATCGTAAACAGCCCTACCTTCGTATATTCTTTCAGGACTGTATCCTATCAGGAAATCTTCCTCCGGTTTGAGCCCAGAAGCTTCCCCTACCGCCTTTGCAACGACCTGCCTCGTTGTTCCCGGAGGGACGCTCGACTCTACTATAACTACGTCCCCTTTTCTTATTCCTTTTCCTATTGATTCAGATGCCTGTTTTAAATTTGAAAAATCGGGAGCCTTGAGAACAAGTGGCACTGGAACAGTTAATATTTTGTACTTAGAGCCTTTGCTTGCATCTGCCAGGTCTGAAGTGGCTTTAAAAGACCCTTTTTCTATCCCCTCGATAAAAGCTTCATCTACGTGAGGCTCAAGGCTGAACAGTTTTTCTTTTGAGTTTATCTTTTGTACCTTTTCTTCGTCCACGTCTACTCCAAGAACGTTAAAGCCGTGCCTGAGA
>JAVBJD010000062.1 GCA_030756715.1 Conexivisphaerales archaeon | reverse complement strand
GCGCATATGCTACAGCTTCAGGTAACCCAACGCTTCCTAACGGGCTCCTGTTTGGAGGAGGATTTCTAGCGCTTCATCAGCTAGGGATTGAAGTCTTGGGCGTGATCGTTGTAGTCATTACCGTCTTTGCAATTTCTTGTATTTCTATAACCGCTATAAGCCACGCAACCCATGGTTTACTGACTGAAGAACACAAAACTCAGATAGTACGTGTCACAGAGGCTATTAGCTCAGCATAGAAAAACTGAGTAATAGAGTCTTTATTTTATTTCTTTAGGAATTATGCAATTGAGCAATTAATAGCGGTTATTAAAAATTTTATACATTGAGCTGATATGTTAGATTTACAGTTAGTGAAAACCTCGCATTTTTTAAGGCGGGGATGAAATTCGTAAAGCATTTACGAACATTTTTGAAATTTTGTTCTCATGACACGGTCGTCAGCTTATATTGGTGGGCTTCTGAGCTGACTTCTCAGCTTATACCGGCTATCGCTAAAAAGCAAACAATTGAAGCAAAGCCCAGCAACAGAAGGACAGTAAAAGTGCGCCTTTACCAAAAGGAAGCGCAGAAAGAAAGCTAAAAAAGCTCGGAGATTTATTTGCCAAGGCCTTAAACGAGCTGAACTACATTACAAGACAGCACGTTTGCTGGTCAAGAGCATATCAAAGTCGCTTTCATACTTCGGTTTACATAACGTAGTAGCTCCTGTTAAAAGCAGTAACCCTCGAGACCCCGGGGACCTTTGCCATTAATGGCGGAGAGAGTTAAGTTTGAAGAACCTTATGTTTAGTTTTTTTTGACTTCAGATCCCACCAATATCGAAATACCAAATTCTTAGATACGTTTAATAAAAGTTACAAGAAAATATTGATGATGAGCGAGAAGCAACAGCAGGATAAGGATGTTGTCCTGAAGTTTTTGAGCAACGTCAAGGATCCGGTGCTTAAGAAAGACATCGTTTCGCTTGGTTTTATAAAAGACCTTCAGGTTGACGGGAAACAGGTTAAGATCAAGCTTTCGCTTACTTCGCCAGGATGCCCTCACAAGGACGAAATACTTTCAGACATAGTGAGCAGTTTGGAAGGCTATTCGGTTATGATTGAAGTGACCTACAACGTGTTGAGCGGATCACTGGTCAGAAAAGAGGGGACAAGCAAGGTAAAAAACATAATAGCTGTAGGCAGCGGGAAAGGAGGTGTTGGTAAGTCAACGGTTTCAATACTTCTGGCCTATGCCCTTAAGAGGCTCGGAGCTAAAGTTGGCATAATAGACCTTGACTTTTATGGGGCAACAATACCCAGCATGCTCGGCTCTAGCTTCGTCCAGAACGTGAACGAAGCTGGACTTTTGATACCACCCATACATGAAGGCATAAAGATAATTTCTCTTGCTTATTTTGTTCCCCAGAACGCAAGCGTTATCTGGAGGGGGCCGATGCTTAGCAAAGCTGTGCACGACTTCATGGAAAAGGTTGACTGGGGAGAGCTTGACTATCTGATAGCTGATCTTCCACCTGGAACAGGCGACGTGCCAATAACTCTGGGACAGGACAGGCTGATAAACGCAGCTCTTGTTGTTTCTACGCCCCAGCCAGCAGCGGTAAATGTAGCTCTCAAGCTCGTTGACACCTTCAAGAAGATGAACGTCCCTGTCATTGGAGGAATTGAAAACATGAGCTACTTTATCTGTCCTAACAGCAAAGAAAAGGTTGAGCTCTTCGGAAGCAAATACTTCAGGGAAAAGCTTGAGGAAACAGGGCTACCTTTCCTTGGGGCTCTGCCTTTCGTTCCGCAGCTGAGGGAGCTTGAAGACGTAGGAGTAAAGGAGGAAAACATTTCTTATATAATAGACGACATACTTCCAGTGGCAAAAGAATTAACGTGCAAGCTAAGCGTTTTAAACTCTCAGGTAAGCGAAAGGCCGTTCTTCCTCAACGTTCCGAAAAAGAAATAAACCAAGACAATAAATTAACTTACGCGATGATGATTCAGAGTTGATATTGATAAATGAAATGAAGGCATTTGTCTGAGCGCGTAAGTTAAGCTTTTAACGTGGTTTTACAAAAAAGGTTTATGAAGACCGCGCACCTCCCAAAAGGGCTCTTAGAATTCTATATACTGAGCCTGCTCAGCACTTATCCGGCTAAAGGAATAGAACTCATCGAAACCATCAGAAAAAAGACAAACGGGATGTGGTCGCCAAGCCCAGGATCCATATATCCTCTTCTAAGAAAGCTCGAAAGTGAAGGTTTAATCTACAGCGTTAGCAGCGACAACAGGTACGTTGTAACAGAAAAAGGAAAACAGAAGCTCGAAGAGCTAAAAGCGGAAATGATTAAGATAAACGAGATCATAAACAGCATACTCAGAGAATTTAAGATCTAATAAGGTATTTGGCTGTAAACCTTCTGATGGCATAAAAGGCCAAAACCCATATTATGAGTATGACCAAACCTATAAGGTCCCTTATAAGCTCAATAATTATGCCCCTCATATCGTCTGTCAGCAACAGGGCCTCTTTCATAAAGAAAAAGCTTAGCAAGAGCAGCATCCACGCTCCAACTATGGTAAACGAAATCAGGACAACAGAATTTACCTTCACAGGTAATACACCACCATTGTTATGAAGCTCAGAATAACAGAAATAAAGCTCAGAAGCATTATGCTGTAAACCAGTTCCCTTTCGCTCATCGGCTTCTGGGAAGCTATCAGCCTCGCAAGAGTTACCGGCGCCTTGGGATCTTTGCTGGCCATCATCCTGTAGTCGTCTAGTATTATAAGCGGCCTCAGAAGCTCTGAATGTTCTTTAAAACCTCCTATCGATGAGAGGATAAAGAATCCGTTGAATATTAACGGAAGGGTTGCTATTATCCCTATAACTTCTGCCCTGGATATTATCATAAGGCCAACTATACCCGCTCCCATGAGCATAGATCCGCTGTCTCCCGGGAAAATCTTGGATGGGTATTTGTGCCTTAAATAAAATGCTAAAAGAGAAGCTTCTAACGCAACCCCTAAGTAAATGCCAGCAACGTTTTCTTTTATAAAATCGTAAACAACCAAGGGCAGTATCGAAATAGCTGTGGTTCCTGTTACTAGGCCGTTAAAAATGTCTATCATGTTGGTAGCGTTTGTATAAATTGGAAAGCCTGCAAGAACCAGCAGCGGATAAAGGACCTTTATTGTCACGTGCCCAACGTAAGGAAGATAAGGGGTTGAAGAATACGCTCCAAGTAATATTATCGGTAACGCTGCAATTATCGCAAGCACTGGCTTTTCTGGCCCTCCGAACTTTTTTATGTCGTCAGCAAGCCCTATCAAAAAAGCTATCAACAGAGCAAGGATAAACGCTACAGCGTATTTGTTATCAACAAAAATTAAAGCGAATAACGTGCCAACTAACACGGCGAGTCCCCCGGGCCTCGGTACCATGGGCTTTTCCCTTTTGTGCGCATCAGGAACGACCATATTTCTACTTTTCAGAAACCTCTCCAAGTAAAGAGTTAAGATCAAAGTTACAGCAAAAGATGCTGCGAACTCAAAAGCTATGTTTACCAGGCTCATTGTCTTTGCTCATCAGCTTTATGCCTGTTGCTGTTTAAATAATCTATGGTTTTGCAGACCTGGCAGAGCTCGTTCTTTGAAGGCCAGCCACACCTTTTGCAGTACTGTCCTTCAACCTTGTGTTCCTTCGAGTAAAATTGCATGAAAGTATCCAGAAGCTGATACTTTATTCCCGGATGCCTCTCTTCTAGCTTGTTCAGGAAGTCCCTTATTTCGGACCTTATTCCCTGCTGCATGTATGGGCACGTTACAGTCTGAAAGTCAAAGCCCTTGAGCATGGCGAACATCGCCAGTTCCTTTTCGTATATCCTGAAAAATGGGTGAACCTTTCTTATACCAAACGCCTCGGACCTCTCGACCGCAGGGTTAAAGCTTTTCAACCGCTCTGTATCCCCGTTAGTCAACAGGATAAAGTAGCTCTGAAGGACATCATCGATGTTGTGGGCAGTAGCAAGCACTTGAGCTCCCAGCTCTCTGGCAGCTATGTCGAGAGCCCTTCTCCTGAATATCCCGCATACAGTACATGAAGAGTACTTGCCCTTGTAATCCTGTATTTCATCTATGGTGTAGCTGAAGAGGTTCTTGTAGGAGTATATAACGTGCTTGACGTTTAACTGGGAAGCTACCTTTGAAGCTATATCTATACCTTCTTCCCTGTAACCCCTTATGCCTTCGTCGACAGTTACAGCTATTATTTCGTTACCCTTGAAGAACTTTGCAAGAATGTAAAGAAGAGAGACGCTGTCCTTTCCTCCAGAAACGCCAACGACGACCTTTTCGCCGTACTTTATCATCTCGTTCTTCCTAATGGATTCGAGGGTGATGTCATAAATTGAGGTTACGAAGCATCCCTTGCAAAGGTATTCTCCAGAGTAAGCTCTGTAATAAAAAGAAGGCCTACCGCACTTTGTACAGGGCTTTAACTGCATTTTTACTGGTCGTTTATGTTGCCTTTGTGCGTATGCAACACTACAGCGCTAACTGTGCTCTTCACTCCTGGTATCTTAAGTATTTTGTCCTTAAGAATATGCCTGAACTCCTCTATGTCCTTGCACTTTATTATTGATATTATGTCGAACTCTCCTGTAACTTCATAAAGTCCAACGACTTCGTCAAGCCCGTTCAGGTTCTGAAGGACAGTGTCCATCATAGGCGAATCAACGAATATGTTCACGAATACGAGCATAGCTATAGCAGATCAGTGGTGCTATTAAATTTAACTGAAACATCTTTT
>JAVBJD010000061.1 GCA_030756715.1 Conexivisphaerales archaeon | reverse complement strand
ATATATTTGGCAATTAGAACTAATAAATAGCAATGTAGTAGGTTTCCAAAATTATTCTGGTAAAAATACGATTGGTGACACACAATTAAAAAAATTTGATGAGCCTATAGTATTTTATTGTTATAACAAACAAAATGCAAATAGTGAAAATAAACCCTTAACTTTAGGACCTTTTTACTGGGTGCGTGTTAGGGCTGCACCCCCTAATGGGGTCATGCCAAAAGTACTTTTTGGTTACCTGTTGACTACAATGATAGGAACGCACTACGTACAAAATTCAATGCAGAATTTCGCTTTTTCAAAAATAGCAATCACAACATCTCTTACATTACCAATAATGAATTACACTACATACTATCCTGATTCCACCGATTATTACTTAAGTTATTGGGCTATAAGCGCAAATGGACAAGAAACTTTTACTTATAATCACATAATTCCTGCTTCATCAAACCTAAGCCTCTGGCTGGACATTTACAACGATGGCTCAAGCGCTGATACAGTAAGCGTTCAGATGCCGGGACTTTCAAAAACATATTCGATTCCATACCAGCAGGAAAAAAGAGTCTGCATAAGCGTTCCCGTTAATGCCATAACCGATGGCTCCCTAACCGTTACAGTAACAGCTTCTCAGAACACTATAATCAATGAAGCAATCCTGCAGGCTATTGTTCCTCATGTAATAGTTGCCAACGACGGATCTTATCCAATTACCATAATAAGGATATGGAACAATTCAAACCCACCAAAGTACTTTAGCGTTTCTATAACTTTGATGCCTGGCCAGCAGGTTGATCTTTCAAATTACTTTGTTCAGGGCTCAAACATAATAAAGGTTGTCACTTCTGACGGCAACTACTACTCATTCTATTACTGAGCTTAAAATTTTAAACGTTTTTATAATCATAAGATCAACTTTCATGCATGGAAAACTTTCTGAAGAGGAAGACAAAGATTATAGCAACTATCGGTCCTGCAACAATGGACCAGAACGTCATAGCAGAAATGCTGAAGGAAGGCGTTAACGCTTTCAGGATAAACTTTTCTCACAGCTCTCACGAACAGGCTTCCCAGATAGTGAACTTGATAAGGTCAGCAGAGAAAATTGCAAACAGCAGGGTTCCGATAATAGGGGATCTCCAAGGACCCACTGTAAGACTAGGAGACTTTAACGATATAGAAGTTGACAGGGAAAAAGATTACGTAATTTCAGAAAACGAAGGCATAATAGTAAATGAAGACGTATTCTATAACCTGGTTGATGCTGGAGACACTATAATAATTGACGGAGGCCGCTTCTGGGCTAAAGTGAAGGAAAAGGCTGGCAAGAGGCTTAAAGTCAAATTCATGACGGAAGGCGTGATAGGTTCAAGGAAAACTATAGCGATTCAGGGAAAAGAGTACCCGCTGGAAGCTCCTACTGAAAAGGACATAAGCGACCTTCAGTTCGCCGTAAAGGCCGGGATCGAGGGCATAGCAATATCGTTCATAAAGAAAAAGGAAGACGTGCTTAAAGTTAAAGAAATAGCTGAGTCATCTGGAGGAAGCATATTTACAGTTTCAAAGATAGAAACTATATCAGGGGTAAACAACATAAAAGAAATAGTGGAAGTTTCCGATTATATACTTGTTGCCAGAGGAGACCTTGGATCTCATTTTCCTCTTGTCAAGATACCTGAAATTCAGAGATACTTAATAGAGGTATCTCTGGACCACGGAAAGCCTTCGATAGTTGCAACCCAGCTTCTCGACAGCATGACGATAAACCCTATACCCACAAGGGCTGAAGTTACAGACGTTTACACGGCTGTTACTATGGGGGCTGACAGCTTGATGGTATCCGGGGAAACGGCTGTCGGAAAGCATCCCGTTGACGTTATAAAATGGCTTAACGACATAGCTTTTGAAGCTGAAAGGAACCAGAAGCTCAGGGTTAAAGGCAAGAGTCTTGACATCTATGACAAATTCGCTGAAGGAGTTGTTATGATGAGCGAGCTGATAGACGCGAAGCTCATAGCAATAACAACTACTGGAAAAACACCTATGAGGTTGGCCAGGTTCAGGCCGAAGAGCGAAATAGTAGCGGCGTGTGAGAAGGATTTTGTTTATAAGAAGCTCCTGCTCACATATGGTGTGCTCCCTGTCTTGCTTGATTCGATAAAGAACGACCAGCAGGTGATTCAGGACCTCAAGGCTTTGAACTACTTAAAATCGGGAGAAAAAATAATAGTTACAAGGAGCCTCAAGCAAGGGGTAACTGACGCCATAAAGATACTCGAAGTTCCTTAGTACATAAGGCTTCTGTGTAAAGGTTAAATTTACAGTTTTTTATCAAAGAGCATGAGCAGAAAAGTAGCTATCATAGGCGCAAGGATGACAAAGTTCGGGAACCTCATAGACAAGACGCTCATGGACCTACTTGTAGAGCCTTCTGAAATCTTGCTGGACGAATACAAGATCGAAAGGAAAAAAGTAACATCGGTTTACGTCAGCAACCTTTTGGGGGAGATAAGCTCAAGGCAGACTGCAGTTGCAACCGCTCTGGCCGACTACCTCGGGATAACAGACGTTGCTGCTGAAAGGATTGAAAACGGACCTGCCAGCGGGGCTTCAGCCATAAGGTACGCTTACATGGACATAGCTTCCGGAAACTCGGACTTGGTACTTGTCGCTGGGGCTGAAAAGATGAGGACAGCTCCGACGGAAGTCGTAACTGACCTTGTTTCCATGATGTCCCATCCTGAAGTCGAATACCCTTCAGGAGCAACAATGCCTTCGCTGGGGGCCCTGTTTGCAAGGCTCTACATGCAGAAGTACGATGTAAAGCCCGAGCATCTTGCCATGGTTGCCGTGAAGAATCATTCAAACGCCATGAAGAACCCATATGCACAGTTGAAAAAAGAAATAACAGTTGAACAGTTGCTTGGCCCTGGCAGCGAGTCGTTCAACCCTTATGTTGCTGAGCCGTTAAGGCTTTACGATATGTCCCCCATGACTGACGGAGGCGCCGCGCTGATACTGGCTGACCTGGATACCGCTCTTTCGTACACAAAGAACCCGGTAATAATAGAAGGGATAGGAGAGTCAACTGACGCTCTCGCTCTTCAGGACAGGGAAGATCCAACAGAGCTGAAAGCAGTAAGGCTATCTGCAGAAAAGGCTTACAGGATGGCAGGTATAAAGCCTGAAGATGTGAACGTCGCAGAGATCCACGATGCGTTTACTGTTCTGGAAATAGCTATAAGCGAAGAAATAGGGTTCTTTAAGAGAGGGGAAGGAAAGCTGGCTGTTGAAAGGGGAACTACAAAGATAGATGGGGAGAAGCCTATAAACACTTCAGGTGGACTGAAAGCTAGAGGTCATCCGCTCGGAGCAACAGGCTTAGCGCAGGCAACAGAAATAGTGTGGCAGCTTCAGGGGCTTGCTGAACAGAGACAGGTCAGGAACGCAAACATAGGTTTTACTGTAAACATGGGAGGTTTTGGATCTAACGCAGTAAGCATAGTTTACAGGAGGTATTGAAAGATGAAAGGATATAAATGTGATTCGTGCGGAAAAGTCTACACCTATAAGAGGAAGGTATGCATTAAGTGCGGTAAAACCAGCTTCAGTGAAGTTGATCTCGGGGAAGAAGCAAGGCTGATAACGTATACAGTCCTATACGTGGTTCCAGCCGGAATAGAAAGATCGCCTCTGGTCCTTGGCATTGCTGAGTTTAAAGACGGAGCGAGGCTGTTTGGCCAGGTAATGACGGATAAACCTCAGGTCGGAATGAAGCTCAAAGCACAGTATGGAAAGCTCAGGACGAAAGATGGTAAAGAGCTCAACGGCTACTATTTTGTTCCTGAATAAAAATAAAATAAAAAATAAAATTTTATTCTTCTACGAAAGCTACTACCCTGCAGAAGGCAGCTTCTCCGCCCTTGAAAAGCCATGGGAAAGCTCCGAGGGTTGTCCTTATTGCCTTCCTTCCGTTTAGGAGCTCCTCGATCTGTCCTCCTATGTGTTCAACATGGACTATGTCGTAGGGGAACAAAGCGTTGTGCATCAGCTGATAATCCTCTTCCGGGAACAGTTTCTTTATTGCTTCAGGCCCTCCGAACTTCTGCTCTGATAGCCTCCTGACTCTGTCCGCAACCCTAGGCAGGAACCTTCCAAGAGGCAGGTTCATGGGATGGTCTGGAGAAGGCGTATCGACTCCGAACCACTTTATCTTTTTCTTTATCATCCATTCCACCATGTCCCTTCCCATTCCCGGGTGAAGAAGCGTGTACTTTTCTTCGTCAGCTGTGGGCTGGTACCACGCGTACTTTACCCATCCCGTGTAAAAAACTATTATATCCCTTTCCTTTACGTCTATCTTAGATTCTACCATTTCAGGCGTTATAAGGCCGAGCTCTCCGGCTTCTGTCACATCAACTACAACTCCGGTGCCGTAGAGCTGTTCGAGCGGTATCTGATCTACTGTTTTTCCGTGGGTTACGAAGTGCCTTGGAGCATCAAGGTGAGTTCCTATGTGGTTTGACGTCATTATGTACTGGGCGTTCACGCCGTGTTCTGACTTCCTCTTTATGTACTTCACTTCAAACGGCGGGTAGAGAGGCCAGAAAGGAAAGTCCTGGTTCAGCGGCTGTGAAAGATCATACAGTTTTACCATACTTAAATGTTAGACATCTATGATATTTTAAGGTTTCTTCTTCTTTCAATGCACGAACCTTTGAGTACGTTTCTCAAATAATCAACATGAGGCCATGCTCCATTAGATATTGAGTTTATAGTGAACTACCCCAACCTCACGGTTGGGGCTTCTCGGTTCATCGGCGCGCTTG
>JAVBJD010000060.1 GCA_030756715.1 Conexivisphaerales archaeon | reverse complement strand
TAACATTTTCATAAACATTTTTAATACCACAAACTCTCTATTCAGATGAATTGGAATCTGAAGCTAAGAAGATACGAGAACCCATTGTTGTGGTTCTTGGACACGTTGATGCGGGAAAGACGTCCTTACTTGACAAGCTGAGGGGCACTGCCGTACAGGAAAAGGAAGCCGGAGGCATAACACAGCACATAGGCGCAAGCCTCTTCCCTTCTGACGTCCTCGTTAAGCTTTCAAAGGGGCTACTCGATAAGTTCAAAATAAAGGTTGAAATACCCGGAATACTTTTTATAGACACGCCGGGACACGAAGCATTTGCAAACCTGAGGTACAGGGGAGGATCAGCAGCAGATATAGCTATAGTTGTAGTTGACGTAACAAAAGGGGTTGAGCCTCAAACAGTCGAAAGCATAAACATACTTAAAGAAAAGAAGGTGCCTTTCCTTGTTGCTCTGAACAAGATAGACCTGATCGCTGGCTGGAGGCCTCACCCAGAACTCACTTTTGACAAAGACCTGAGCATGCAGGACAAGGCAACTCAGAAGCTCCTGGACGACAGGATTTATACTGTGATGGGGCAGCTCTCTAGCCTCGGTTTTGAAAGCGAAGCCTTTTACAGGGTTACAAACTTTATGAAACAGGTTTCGCTTGTGCCTGTAAGCGCTGCAACCGGGGAAGGGATACCCGAGCTTTTAACCGTGCTTCTGGGTTTGGTACAGAACTTTATGAAAGGTAAGCTTTCTTTCAGACAGGGGCCGGGCAACGGCATAATCATAGAAGTAAAAGAAGAGGAGGGAATGGGTACAGTGCTTAACGTTATACTGATAAACGGGATACTTTCGGTAAACGACAAAGTTGTTACAGGTACCGATTCTGGAGCTAAATCAACAAAGATAAAGGGCATTTACCTGCCAAAGCCACTGGACGAAATGAGAGATCCCAGGGATAAATTCAAGTTTGTAAAGAGCGTAATGGCTTCAGCGGGCGTAAGCGTGCTCGTTTCTGACTCTGAAGGGATAGTAGCGGGAGCCCCGATTTATGTAGTTACAAACGAAGAAGAGGAAAAGAACTACTCAAAGATGATAGAAGAAGAATTAAGAAGCTTGACGATAAAGACTGACCAGGTAGGAGTGATAGTTAAGGTTGACACATTGGGCTCGCTTGAAGCCTTCAGTTATTTGTTAAAGCAGACAAACGTACCAATAAGGTACGCGGAGATAGGTCCTGTTACGAAAAAGGATGTTATGGAAGCCCAGCTAGTCAGGCAGAACGACAAGTACCTTGGCGTGATCCTTGCGTTTAACCAGAAATCGCTTGTCGAAAACCCCACTGTACCTATTTTTACGGGCAACGTCATGTATAACTTGATCCAGGATTACTTGAATTATGTTAAACAGGAAAAGGAAAAGGATCTAAGGTTAAAGGCCGAAAGGTTAACTTACCCAGCGAAGTTTCAGGTCCTTAAAGGGTATGTCTTCAGAAGGAGCAACCCGGCAATATTCGGGATAAGGGTTTTGGCAGGGATTTTAAAACCAAAGGTCAGGGTGATGAACGAAAAAGGAGAAGAAGTTGGCTCTATAGAGCAGATCCAGGTTCAGGGAGAAAGCCTCCAGAAGTTGGGGAAAGGTGAGGAAGCAGCAGTTTCGATGAAAAACGTTACAATAGGCAGGCACATAAAGGAGGACGAAGTTCTTTATACTTTGCCGTCTGCTGATGAAGTTAAAGCCCTTAAAGACTCTGAGCTACCCGAAGAAGACAAGCAGGTACTAAAAGAGATAATAGAAATAAGGAGAAAGGTGGAGTACCTTTACGGCTATTAACCTTCGATAAGCTTCTTTAACGTTTCGCTAAGGTTCGTTTTCATAAAGGCTTTCATGCTCTTTTCATGTTCCTCTATCTTATCCAGATAATGGGAAAGCGTATAGTCTATCTCCGATTGTCCGCTCATCAGCCTCCTCCTAGCGTACTCTTCTATTTCGAAGCTCACTTGTTTTCCATCGAAGATCACTTTTTTGTTCAAAAGGTCAACTGTAACTGAAAGGTTGCCGTCCCTTGCCTTTTCAATAATTTCATTTACAGTTTTTTCATCCAGCTTTATGCAGGCTAAACCGTTCTTTATTGAGTTCCCGTAAAATATGTCTCCGAAAGATTCCGCGATTACAGCTCTTATCCCGTAATCTGTTAAAGCCCATACTGCGTTTTCTCTTGATGACCCTATGCCGAAGTTTTTCTTTGCAACGAGCACGCTGCCATCTTTAAACCTGGGGTCGTTGAGAACAAAGTCGCTTTTCGGCCTTTCTCTTTCATCGTACCTCCACCTGTAAAAAAGGTACTTTCCAAGGCCTTTCTTTTCCAGAAGCCTCAGGAACTGAGCTGGAATTATCTGGTCAGTATCAACGTTGTCCAGAGGCAGGGGAATTGCTCTTCCTTCTATCTTTTCTGGCATTTTACAACACCTCAGCTATATCAACATCTGCGAGGTCAACGAAGTGACCGTAAACTGCTGCAGCTGCAGCCATAGCTGGACTGACAAGGTGGGTTCTACCTCCAGGGCCCTGCCTGTTTTCAAAATTTCTGTTTGAAGTAGAAGCAGACCTCTTGCCTGGGGGTAGCCTGTCTGAGTTCATTGCAATGCACATGCTGCATCCAGAGTGCCTCCATTCAAAGCCAGCATCAATGTAAATCCTGTGCAGTCCCATCCTTTCAGCCTTCCTTTTAACCCATTCAGACCCGGGGACTGCGAGAGCTTTAACGTTTTTGCTGACCTTCTTTCCTTTAAGGACTTTTGCCGCCTCTATAAGATCGGAAAGCCTTGCGTTAGTGCAGGAACCTATAAAAACATAATCCACGTTTATGTCAGTTATCTTCTGTCCGGGTTTAAGGCCCATGTACTTAAGCGCCCTTTCATATTCATCCTTTAAGGTTTGATCCTTTATCTCAGAAGGATCTGGAACGATTCCGTCGACACGGGCCACCATTGATGGGTTTGTTCCCCAGGTTACCATGGGTTTTATGGAAGACGCATCGACTTCTAGCTCTTTATCGTATCTCGCGTTAGGGTCGCTCTTAAGGCTCCTCCAGTAATCCACCGCTTCTTCCCATTCTTGTCCTTTAGGTGCCAGCGGGGCATCCTTTACGTACGAAAAAACCTTTTCATCAGGCTCTATTATAGCGCTTCTGGCTCCGGCTTCTATCGACATGTTGCAGAGCGTCATCCTTCCTTCGACTTCCATATCAGATACTGTTTCTCCAGAATACTCTATAATGTGGCCTATACCCCCTCCTGTTCCTATTTTCCCTATGATGTACAAAGCAAGATCTTTCGCGCTTACACCCTTTCTAGTTTTTCCGTTTATCTTGATCCTGAATTGTTTCGGCTTCTTTATCCAGAGGGTCTGGGTTACAAAAACGTGTTCCACCTCTGACGTGCCAATTCCAAAAGCTACAGAGCCCAAAGCCCCGTGAGTGCTCGTGTGGCTGTCCCCGGCAGCGATTGTTAATCCAGGCAACGAAAAGCCCAGCTCAGGGCCTATTACATGTATTATGCCCTGGTACGGGCTGTAAAAATCAAGAAGCGGGACGTTAAAAGTCTTTGAATTATCCCAGAGAGCGTCCATCTGTTTTTTAGAGAGATCGTCCATCGTCGGGTTTTCCTTTGAATCTGTAGGCACGTTGTGGTCCATTACAGCAAGAGAAAGGTCTGGACGCCTTACTCTGTATCCCCTTTGTCTCATATCGCTGAAGGCTACAGGAGAAGTGACTTCATGTGTCAGGTGCCTGTCAATGTAAAGCAAAGAAAATTCGTCTTCTCTAGCTATCTCATGCGACTGCCAGATCTTATCTGTGATGGTATAAGGCATAGCATGCTCTCAAAGCTTCATGTTTAAAAAACTTTCCCATCAGTTTTCGCAATGACAAAGGGCGCTGCGCTCTTCGGATCTTTAAGAACGCTTTAAAACGTTAAGATTTAATCTATAGTTGTTGTCAACCCATAACGCAGCAAGAAGGATAATAAACTTCAGGAAGTACATCTACATAATACTGTTTTTCTTAGTGCTTATTGCCATAAAGGTAGCTATAACCGGCGCAAGGGGGGTTTTTGAAAGGCCATCTTTGCTTGGCACCATAACCATAACGATACAGCTGTTCGCAATAATGGACCCCGTAGGTGCTCTTCCGTTTTACCTTTACTTCCTGAACAAGCTCGAAGGTAAAGAAAGGAACGTTCTATGGTCGACTGTAGTAGTTTCCATGACAGTCCTGCTATTCTTCTTTGCGCTTGTAGGAAACGAGATGCTTGAGCTGTTCGGCGTAAGCGTTTACAGCTTTATGATAGGTGGAGGAGTTCTCCTGATGATAATAGCGATAGATACAATGGGAGAAGGCTCCAGGTCTCTTACACTGGATCCAAAGGAAGCAGCCATAGTGCCGCTCGCTTCACCGTTACTGGTTGGCCCAGGCACAGCCGCCACTTTAATAATACTTTCAAACACTATACCGCTTTCAGAACTTATAATAGCGCTCGTAATAATAGCGATCTTCGCATCTGTAATACTGAAGTATTCCGAAAGCATACTCAAAATACTGGGGAAAAACGGCGTAACGGCATTCTCGAGGCTTTTCAGCATTATAGTGGCTGGGTTCGCGGCTCAGCTGCTTTACGAGGGCCTTGTGGGCTGGGGTATAATAAAGCTCATTGCATTGATATGATGACTTATTTCGAACCTATACATAAGAGCATGTTAACTGTTTTTTACGGCGGATAAAATTGCCATAAAGGACGTTTTTGTATAATGATAGCTTATACAGAAAAGATCTTCAATATTTATGGAGGACAACATTATAACGAAGGTTGGCGAACCG
>JAVBJD010000059.1 GCA_030756715.1 Conexivisphaerales archaeon | reverse complement strand
ATGCTCCGGGCGGGATTTGAACCCGCGATCTACGGCTCGAAAGGCCGTCATGCTTGACCGGTCTACACCACCGGAGCTCATTTTAGTATCAATTCATATATTATTTAACCGTTACTTTCAGATCATCAAAATTTTGATGTTGTCTTAAGAGCAAACGTTAAAATGTTCAAAAACTTTAAACTGGTATAAGTTGAACCCTTACCTTTTTTCCCTCTTTGCTGTAGCGATCCTCGGGGATCTTTTGCTTGTTTTTCAGATGATAAAGGAAATGGAGCTCTTCAGGAAGCCTGAAGGAGAACCCAGGAAAGCCGTAATCCTTGTCCCCCTGAGGGGAGAAGACCCGGGTTTTGATGAACACGTAAAAAGCCTAATCAACCAGGACCATCCGGATTACGACCTCTATTATATAATAGACAAAGATGAGGCTGAATTTCAGAAAAAGAGGCTTTCTCGTTACAACGTTAAATATATTGTATCTGAACGAGAATGTGATAAATGTTCTGGAAAGGTCAACGCCATAATTTTTGGAGCAAAAATGTTCAGGGGCAGAGCGATAGCAATAGCTGATTCTGACACAGTTTACCCTAAAAGCTGGTTAAGAGACATGACATCTGCGCTTAAAGAGAACACCGCTTCAACGACTTTTACCTGGCCAAGGCCGCTCAGGCTATCTTTCAGGAACCTTCTGAGGGCAGGTTTCTGGACGTTCGGTTTTGAGAGCCAGGCCCTTGGAGGAAGGTTCCTTTACGGCGGTTCGATGGCTTTCCGTGAAAATTTCTTCGATGACGGCGTGCTCAGGGATCTTAGCGATGAATGGTGCGATGACTGCGCCCTTACGAGAATAGTAAAAGAAAAGAAAGGAAGCATTGGCTACGTTTCCTGCTCTATGCCGCTTAACGTGTTTGACGAACGCGAACTCTGGCTCTGGTCAAAGAAGGAGGCAAGGGCGGTTGGCATGTATTCCAGGAAAGGCGTTTATGCCTTTATACTCGTTACAGTTATAATGGCTTTGCTGCTTTTAGCGTATTTGCTTACTCTGAACGCGGTTTACATCACGCCCTACGTATTCTGGATCCTGAAGAACATAATAAGGGGAAGAAACTACGGTATACATTCTCTTATCCCGGCACTTATGAGCATACCCGCTCTTTACTACAGCGTACCTGTAATGATCTCAGCTTTAACCGACAAAGAAGTCTACTGGAGAGGGAAAGTCTACAGGACATGAGTTTGATGCTTTTGCTTTCTCAATCTTCCCTCCACTTTATGAAGTTCATACCTAACACAAAATAGATCACAGTTTCAGCTATCAGAACTATGAGCATGGTATAGTTTAAAGGCTGCATCCCGAATACCCCCTGAGCTATGACAGACCCGGGCGTTGCTGGTGAAATCGATAGAACATAAAGCACGTATCTGGGCAGATATGTATACGGATAAAAGATCGGAGGTATGACGGAGAGTATGATCGAAAGTATCGAAACTATGCCCCAGACGTTCCTTATGTGCTTCATCATGCCCGCTATCATGAAAGCCAAAGAAGTCTCTGAGAAAAGCAGGCTCAGCATCACCAGGAAAAGCGCTAGCGCCCTGAAAGCTGTGAAAAGGTTCAGCACAACCCCTATTATAGCATATATGATTATCCCTGGAAGCGAAAAGAAAAGGTAGCTAAGCATCAGCCCCAGCATGTAATCTATCCTTGTTATCCTGGTAGTTACCATCAGATCCTGGAACTTCAATTCAAGCCTCAGGAAAGACGCATCGCCCGCGCTAGATAGCGCATTTGTCGAAATCAATGAAATGAACCCTCCTATCACTGCATACTTCAGCAGATAACCCCTTGATATTATCCCTATCAAGAAGAGCATGGTAAGGGGAAGGCTCATGGAAGCTATGACATAAGAAAAGCCCCTTGTTATCGTGTAAAGTCCATAGTAGAGCCCCATCGCAAATATGAACCTAAGATTCAATTTCAACACCATACTTGAAGAAAAGGTCCTCAAGGGTGATCTGCTTCACGTCATATCCAAGCTTGATGTATTCCTGTGCGCTGTCTGCATCCACGTAATTTATGTACAGGCCTCCTACCCTCTTCCAGCCTTCCTCGGGTTTCCTTGACTCAATCCTGACCTTTCCTCCGAACTCGCTCAGGACTTCTTCGGCTGTCCCCTGCTTTATTATCGTCCCGCTTTCCATGAATATCAGCTCTTCAGCGAGCGACTGGGCCTCCTCCATATAATGTGTTGTAAGCACGAGCTCAGAGCTAAGGCCTTTTATGGCTGTCCAGACTTCAAGCCTCGAAAGAGGGTCAAGCCCAGTGGTCGGCTCATCAAGAAAAACGAGCTCTGCGTTTGATGCCAGCGCCATCGCAACGAAGAGCTTTCTCTTCATCCCCCCGGATAGTTCGTCAGCAGGAGTGTTCCTGTTTTCCCAGAGGTTTACCTGTTTGAGCGCCTTCCTCGCTTCTTCTGAAGCGTTCTTGAAGGAGTAACCCCTTGCTGTCAGGTATATCAGTATGTGCTCGTACGGGGTTAAAAGTCCAACTGGCCTTGCTTCCTGAGGTATGCACGAAACCTTTTTCCTTATCTCGTCTTCGTCTTTCAGTATGTTCAGCCCGTTTATCAGAGCATAACCTGATGTAGGCATAAGCTGTGTGGAAAGTATCCTTATTAGCGTTGTCTTGCCGGCCCCGTTCCTGCCAATTATCGCTGTCCTCTTTTTAGAGATCCTGGCTGTAATCTTCTTCAAAGCCTCTACGCGGTTCTCATAAATCTTGTTAAGCCCGAAGATTTCGATCACGTAATTTTCTTCTTCATTTGAATAAATAAACTTTACAAAAACTTCAGTTAAGCTATAAAATGACCTCTTTTATCTATTTTTATGCAGGTACCTCCGGGTCAGCACGTGCTGAAGAGTTTTATCTTCTATTCTGCGCTCAAACCTCCAGAAGTTGATTTAAGCAGATACCGCTTTAAAGTTGCTGTCAACGTCGAAAACCCAAGATCTTTCAGCTATGAAGAGCTCATAAGCATGATCGACTTCAAAGGAAAGATGAACTTTCACTGCGTAACAGGGTGGAGCGTCCTCGACCTCGATATGGAAGGCGTGACTTTTAAGAAGATCTCGGAAATGGTCAAGCCTCACGGCAGGTTTGCTTATTTTATATCTCTTGATGGTTACACAACGATAGTGCCATACGAGGACTATCTTAAGGGGATCCTTCTTCTCAGGCTTAACGGTAAGCCCTTAAGCTACGAAGAAGGCTTTCCAGCCAGACCATTCTTTGAGCACCTCTATGCATGGAAGTCAGCAAAGTGGGTCACAGAGCTCCAGTTCTTTGACGAATACAGGGACGGTTACTGGGAAATGTACGGCTACCATGAGAGGGGAAATGTATGGCTGGAAGAAAGGTTCAAGAACGAAGAAGCCAGGAGGCTCAGGAAGAGCCCCATGTGATCAGTATTCTGAAATAACTTTAGCGAAAACCTTTGCGTCTTCAACCATGTTGCTTATCTTGCAGTATTCGTTCGGAGCGTGTTCAACGTTATCCGTGGTGAACCATACTGCTGCGTTGTATCCTTTTCTCCGCAAAGGCGCTGCAACGGTCCCTCCTCCTATACCTATGAGCATTGGCTCAAATCCCCTGAGCTCCTTTATGGCCTTTTTAAGCTTGAGGACGACTTCAGAGTTCGGGTCAGTCTCAGGAGCGGGTTCCGACTTCTGGACTAAGTTCAATTCAACGTCAACTCCGAACTTCTTTTTATAATGTTCGGCTTCGTCCTTTATTTCGCTGAAGACGTCATCAACTTTATAGCTAGGCAGTATCCTGCAGTCAAAGCAGAAAACGTCTGTCCCCGGGATCGTGTTTATGTTCTGCACATTGGGTTCCCTCTTTGTTGGCTCAAAAGTGCTGTAGGGAGGCACAAAAATGCTGTTGGTTGAGCTGAACTTAAAGTGCAACCTTTCGTCTATGCTCAGTGCAAGCTTCATCCCTATCCTGTTCGCGTTCAGGCTCAGGTCAGGCCTTGATCCGTGTCCCTGTTTGCCTATCACTTTAAGGCATATCCAGAGCAATCCTTTTTCAGCTATCTCAATTACATCCCCCTTTGAGTCCCCTGCATCGGGAACTATAAACTCATCGTTCTTCCCGAACTCGTAGTTATCCAGAACATAATGCATGCCGTACTTGCTCCCTACTTCCTCGTCTGCCAGCAGCATCAGCCCGACGTTGTTCTTCGGCCTTACCCCAGATTCTTTTAACGCTTTTACTGCATAGATTGAAGAAACAACAGCCTGCCCGTCGTCAGCTGTACCTCTGCCGTATATCTTATCCCCTTCGACTACTGCTTTGAACGGGTCAGTCTTCCACAAGCTCCTGTCACCTTCTGGAACAGTATCTATGTGGGCTGCAAGCCATAGCGTTTTCTTCCCTTCAGTGCCTCTGATCTTTGCAATGATGTTTGGCCTTACGTAACCCGATTCATCCTTTGCATCGAGCCTCTTCAGCTCATCAAAGCCTATTCCTGTGAGAACTTTCTCAAGATAATCGGCCCTCTCCTTTTCCCCAGTGCCACCCAGCTCGGGGCTTATAGCCTTTATCGGTATCATTTCAACCATAGTTTTAATCATTTCGTCCCTCATACTTTCGACAAGCTTCTCGATCATGGTATAATCATGGGCTCAGAATTAAATAAGCTTTTTAGATCTAAAGTTTGCTGATAATAACAGTTCTAAGTTCTAATAACTTCTTATTTATAGAAATATCGATTATAAAAAATTTAATTAAATTCAGTAAGGAAATAATGCAGGTTCTCCTCTAAACTCTTGACAAAAGGACTTGGCATAAAGGTTGAGAAGAATTCGAAAACATACTGA
>JAVBJD010000058.1 GCA_030756715.1 Conexivisphaerales archaeon | reverse complement strand
CCCAGAAAGCAAAAAACGTAATTTTTGCTTTTATATTATCTGAAG
Source organism: Conexivisphaerales archaeon (assembly GCA_030756715.1). Classification (GTDB taxonomy): domain Archaea; phylum Thermoproteota; class Nitrososphaeria; order Conexivisphaerales; family UBA164; genus CAYFFZ01. Next base: position 4,943 of record JAVBJD010000058.1, on the reverse strand, counting down.
GTCCTTATCAGCTTCTTTTACAGCGATCGTAAGTTTAACGGCTTCTTTTATAAGCTGTCGCACTAGTTCTGTTGCAACTGGATCGTTAAGCCTGCCTTCAGCGCTGAACCTTTTGTCTGCGTTTACAAGAATCACTTCTGGTCGGGGTACTACCAGCGCTCCCAAGGATTCAAGGACTACCCTGAGGTGCTCCTGAGCTCTGCTTCCGCCTACGCTTCCCGTTGACGCTGAGAAAATTGCCACAACCTTTGATACAAAGGGGTTTTCTGTGGGCGGTCTCGAGATCCAGTCTATTGCGTTTTTCAAAACTCCAGAATAGCTGTGGTTGTACTCTGGTGTTGAAATAAGAACTATATCCGATGCCCGTATCTTTTCCTTTAACTTTCTGACAGATTCAGGAGGATCTTTTTCCAGGTCCTGATTGAAAAGCGGTATGGCTGAAATGTCGTACATTATAGCGTTTGAACCTTCTGGAAGCATCATGAAAGCGTTTTCTATCAAAAGCCTGTTATATGATCCTTTTCTGAGACTTCCAGGAATGCCCAAAATGTTTAGCCCCCTGAACATCATAGATCGATTATCACAGTGTTATTATTTACGGATATATATTGAATTTTATGATTTATAAGCGTGTAAAAATTGTATTTTTTTATTTTTTGAACTGGTTTTTAAAAATAATAAAAAATGTTCGGTTAAAAATTTTAAAATGTTTTGAAACCTACTTTGTCACCATCCTCTGGAAAAGAGGTATGGCGATCGCAAAGGTAACTATCGAATAAATAAGGAGTACCAGCACGTCATTCCAGACAGCTGAAAGAGGCGCATTCATGACCATGACAGATCTGAACCCTGTTACAGTATAAACGAGCGGGAACATGTAAGCAATATCTCTTAACCACCAGGGGAGCTGCAGCACCGGATAGAATATACCAGATATGAATATCATAGGCATCTCAAGCATAAGCATTATCATCTGGGCCGACTCCTGGTCGCTTACAAAGCTTGTAGCTATGATCCCCAGCCCAGTAAAAGCAAGTATCCCGAGGAAAAGTATAAGGGCCATAAGAAAGACGTTCCCGTATATCTTTACTCCAAACAGCAATATTGAAAGTATCACTATTATTATTCCGCTGATTATTCCTCTTACAGCCTGAGCCATTGCCTTGCCCATTACTATCGAAAACCTTGAAACAGGCGTCATCAGTATGCCATCCATAGTCCCCAGCTCTCTTTCTCTTGAAAACGCCATTGCAAGCCCGGCTAGCCCTCCCATTACCACGCTCATAGCTATAAAACCAGGTGCAAGGAATTCAAAGCTGCTTGGAGCTCCAGGTATCAGTCCCTGAAAGTTTACCGAGACTGTTCCAAAATATGCAGGAAAACCGTGCGCAGTGCTTAGCTGAACGTTAAGCTGTGAGAATATCTGCTGTATCCCTGCAGTAACTATCTGATCGAGTGTAGGATTCATCTGGTCTACTATAACCTGAACGGTTGCGCTGCCTGTACTTAACTCCTGTCCGAAACCCTGTCTGAATATCACCACAGCGTATACCTTTCCTTCTAGAAGAGCCTGCTCTGCCTGAGAAAGGGAACTGTAAGTTATAACGTTGAAAGTTTTGCCAGACTGGGCCATATAAATAAAGCTGTTTATAACGCTTATTGCGCCTGTAGACTGGTCCTGGTTAACTATTGCTATAGGTATGTGCGTTATTGTACCGTTGCCTGGAAACATATAACCGAAAAGCAGCATAAGCAGTATTGGAAGGAGTATCATGGAAACAAGCCTGGCCCGCACCCTGTAGAACTCTGTAAGGTCTTTTTTCATTATTACGTAAAGATGATAAAGTGGACCTTTCATCACCATCCCCTCCTCCTCAATCTTCCGCTTATTTCATCCCTTAACTCTCTACCAGTGAGCTCCAGAAATACATCCTCTATTTTTGTTGCTCCATACTTTTTCTTAAGATCTTCCTTTCTTCCCATCTCAAGTATCTTTCCCTTGTCCATTATAGCAACAGTGTCCGCAAGCTCATCTATTTCGTACATGTCATGTGAAGTGAGTATTACAGTCAGCCCCCTGTTCCTGAGGTTTACTATATAGTCCCTTACCCATCTTACGCTTTGCGGATCAAGCCCGTTTGTAGGTTCGTCCAGTATTACGAGCTTCGGATCATGCAGCAGGGCCCTAGCTATGTTCAGCCTCTGCCTCATGCCAGTCGAGAACGTTCCAACTGGCCTGTCCTTTACCGCAGAAAGCTTTACTTCTTCCAGCAACTCCTTAATTCTTTCTTTCAATATCTTGTAATCAAGACCGTACAGCTTTCCAAAAAATTCAAGGTTTTCTACCGGTGTGAGAGGCGCATAAAGTATCAGCTTTTCCTGAACCACGCCTATTAACTTTCTGACTTCCTGTGGCTGTCTCATGATGTCGTACCCTTCTACCAAAGCTTTTCCTGCGCTTGGCCTCAGCACTGTACAGATCATCCTTATAAGTGTGCTCTTACCGGCTCCGTTTGGTCCAACAAGCCCGAATATCTCTCCCTTTTTAACCTTAAATGAAACGCTGTCAACGGCTATAAGGCTTCCAAAATACTTTGTCAGGTTTTCGGCTTCAACAGCGTAGCTCATCTTCTCCTCGCCGCAACAACAGCAAGCATCGCAATTATAACCAGCAGAATCGCTATTAACAAGATATAGATGGCTGGAGGAGACGAGACGTATGCTAAAAACTGGCTTATGTAAGATTCTTTTATGGTAAAGCTCACAGGTATTCTTTGGCTGAACGTTCCTCCCGGAGCGTTGTCCTGCAACCAGGATGTGACGATTGTCCCCCTGAACTCACCGACTGGAGCGCTAGAGCTTACGTCAAGAGAAAATACGGCAGTTGCGCTTGATCCTGGCGGAATGTCCCCCAAATAATCGTACGTGTTGCCGCTGAGCATGTTAGGCAGTATGAGCTCGACCTGCACGTCCTTTGCAGTGTAGTTGCCGTAGTTTGTAATGTTATAGGTAACTTTTATATCAGAAGCCCCCTGCGTTAACGTAACAGATTCAGGCACCGCTTTTAGTTGCGCTTTAGGTGATACTGGCAATCTTATGACATAGGCTGAATTCTTTCCGCCGTATGATATGCTGATCGAAACATTAGCGTGAGAAGGCGATGAGGCGTTGCTGTTCACGCTGAACAGATAAGTAAGCTGAACCGGCGTGCCAGGCGGTAACAGTCCTATGGTATTGGCAGTTTGAGATGCAAAGCTGATTGGCCCCGACGTTGAGATGTTTATTTTTACGTTGCTTGCAGTAACGTTGCCTGAATTAACTACGTAAATTATCAGCTCAGCGTCCTGAGTTCCGGGAAAGATCTGCGGCGGATTTGTGCCAAAACCCTGAAGCCTGACATCCGGAGAACCGAGCACGGGTACGTATACCTGCTGAAATGTTCCTATGCCGCTGTTCCATTCAAGCGTTACGTTGATCGGATAGTAGCCTGTAACCGCTGAAGAATTAACGTTTACATAAAATGTAAGTGGAACGCTAGCGCCTGGAGGTACAGCACCAACAAACTCATGCAAGCTTTTTCCAGAAGCAAAATAGAACGGGTAGCCCAGGTTAAGCGTTACTGTAGCGTTGTATGCAGTGTTGGTTCCCGCGTTTCTGACAACAATGATAAGTGGAAGACCTTCAGCGCCGGGGTAGGCCAGAGTTTCTCCGTTCCCCCAGTACGATGAATAAACCTGCAGGCTTGAAAACGTAGATACTGGAAGCTGCGCTGAGTATGTAAAGTTCTTCTGATAACCCCCCTGGACATAGCTTATGCGCAGTGGAAGCGTGTATACCCCGCTAACCGCCCGAGGACTTACATTAACGTAAGCTATGAAAGGCACTGTTTCTCCTGATGGTATGAGAGATACATTCTGCGGTTCACCTGTGATAAAGAAAACGCTTGTGCTTTCTGCTCTTACGCTGACGTTCAGCGCCGGATACTGAGCTAAGTTGGTTACGTATATAAAAAGCGGAACGTTAAAAGAACCGGGTTCTACCGCTATCGGGGAAGAAGATGAGCCAAAGCTCGTCCCTGTCACTGCAATACCCTGCGCTTGAGCGTTGACCGGCACCAAGGCAAAAGCTGATACCAGAAGAATCAGAGTCAAAACCAGTTTTTTCATACACAAACACTCGCAAAAGGTGTATAAAATGATTTTGATATTTCTAAATAAAAAACTTTTAATAAAAAAGCGAAAAGTGTGTATCTTATTGTTAATTTATCTAATAAATTATAAAAAAATTTATAAGCTATATTTACTAAAAATGTACTAAATGTCTCAAAATATTCAAAATAAAACACAAACTTCCGGCAACATACTCGAAAAAGGTTATGTGCGATCCCTTACAAAGCTAATAGTCTACATAATTATCTACGCTGCTGTTATGGCCGCTTTCCAGTGGCTTGAGATAAACGTCGTCCCGGAGCTCAGAAGTTACAGCGTATACATAAACGTCGGGCTTACGTTTGTATTTGGCTACCTTATAATAGTTGCTTTCGCCGACACGATTTATCATTTTATGCGAATAAAATATACACATGACGTTGCAAGAGCTTTCAGAAACGTCTTTCTGCTTATAGGCGTCGGTGCGCTTGTAACAGCTATAGCTGGGGCCGTTGGCGGGGGGCTTGCAGGAGTTAGTGTGGGAGGTTTTCTGGGCATAGTTATAGGTTTCGCCACGCAACAGGTTATGGGACAGGCAGTTGCAGGGCTATTTCTTCTTATTTCTAGACCATTCAAAATAAATGATCATGTTAACCTGCTTGGAGAAGAAGGCATTGTAGAGGACCTCAGCATTCTGTTTACGGTAATAAAGAAGATGGACAACATAACAACGGTCTTGATACCTAACAACATGATACTTGGGAATAAGATCTATGTTTTACCTCCTGTACAGCA
>JAVBJD010000057.1 GCA_030756715.1 Conexivisphaerales archaeon | reverse complement strand
TGATAAGGACCTTCAGATAATATAAAAGCAAAAATTACGTTTTTTGCTTTCTGGGTGAATTTTTTATCATTAAATATTTCTAGCGCTATTTAAAACTCTTTACTGACACGGTGCAGACCTGTTATATCATAAAATAATATTATAATGAAGATCGCTCATGCATAAAACTCAGCCCAGCAACGATCAGGCTTTTGTCATTTCTTCGGTTAAATTGTTTAAGAATTTTTTGTAACTGTTTAATAACTTTAGATCTAAATAGTATTCAATGTCTGAAGAATGGAAAGAGATAACAAAAAGATCTAATGACGTGCAATATGAAAAACCAAAGGTAAGGCTCAAAATAAGGAGCGTAGGTATAAGCGGGTTTTCAATTCCATTAACAAAATTTTCTAAAGAAAAATTAATTTATTCGAGCGCTGAGATAAAGGCGACTGTAGACGTTCCAGAAAATATGAGAGGAATAAACATGTCCAGGACGGCGACAAGCATAGAAAAAGTTCTTTCCTCAGCTTCAGATGTCGAAGAAGTTGCAAGCTTGATAGCATCAGAATTGCTGATGGTGCACGAGTATGCAGAGTTAAGTAAGGCAAGAGTTAAAGGAGAAGGTTTTGTCTATACCGAGTCTCCAGTTACTGGTATCGAATCCATTGAGAGCTTTAAATTCTACGAGCTGTCCAGAGCTGTGCATAAAAACAACCAAACAAACATAATAGGCGTAACGGTTACCGGTATTTCTGCGTGTCCATGTGGAGCTGAGCTAATGAAAACTAAACTGGGACATAATTCAGGGATAGCCCCAACGCACATGCAAAGGGCCAAGATAAGCGTAGCGGTCAAGTCAGAAGGCAAAAATTTTTTAAAAATAGATGAACTCCTTGACGTTGCTTACGCATCTCTGAGCGGTAGAGTTTACAGCGCTCTTAAAAGGGCCGATGAAGGGTTCCTGATATATTCATCTATTACAAACACAAGGTTTGTAGAAGACATTTACCGAGCGGCTGTTACGGGGCTTTATAAAAGGTTTAAGAATTTTAGTGCTGTTAGCAGTATTTATGCTAACGTAAGAAGCTTTGAAAGCATACATGAGTATAACGCTATAGCCTCAGGTTGGATTGATATAAAAAGCTTTGAAAAATTAAACGTTCATTAAAGGTATGTCTTAAACCAGGAAATTATCTGGTTTAACCTTTCGATCCTGTTTTTTGGTTTGCCCTTTCTTGAAAGATCATGATTTTCTTTATGAAATATAACGAGCTTTGTCTGTACGCCATTGAGCTTGAGTGCTGTAAACATCTGATAGGCCTGATCTATCCAGCATCTGTAGTCTTCATCTGAGTGCAGCAAAAGCGTGGGTGTTTTGACCCTGTATGCATACTTTAAAGGGCTTCTGTCCCAGTAAACCTGAACAAGATCATCCTTCCAGAGATCCTTTCCGAGATCTCCTCCAATCTGATCTTCGGCGAAATAATAACCTATATCGGACGTTCCATAAAAACTGATCCAGTTGCTTATAGATCTCTGAGAAACTGCTGCTTTGAACCTTTCTGTATGTCCTATAATCCAGTTTGTCATGAAACCACCGTAGCTTCCTCCAGCAACCCCAAGCCTCTTTTCATCTATAAAACTAAAATTCTTTATTGCATAATCAAGCCCTTCCATAAGATCCTGATAATCTCTGGCTCCGTATTTGCCCCGCAAATCCTTAAAGGATTCTCCATAACCTGCGCTGCCGCGCGGGTTCATGTACACAAGTCCAAAACCAGATTCTGAAAGGACAAAAAACTCATGCTGAAAACTTTCGCCGTATGTTGTAGCTGGGCCTCCGTGAATGTAAAGAACAGCTGGATATTTTTCGCCATCCTTAAAGTTTGCTGGTTTGAGCACCCAGCCTTCTATCGTCTGACCATCAGAAGCTTTAAAGGTAAAACGCTCCGGAACCTGAAGGTTTGATTTTTTCAGAAGCTCATCGTTAAACGATGTAACCTTTCTGAGTTCCTTTCCGTTGTATATAAAAAGCTCTGAGGGCCTTGTGGAACTCATTATGGTGAGTGAGATTGTTTCGCCTTTTGCTGAAAAGTCTTCAACAGTAAGGTTGCCTTCAACCAGACGTTCGGTCTTACCATTAAGATCAGTTCTCAGTAAAGAGACCTTCCCGCCATCGTTTAAAGTAAAGTAGATCCATGAATCTATCCACTGGAGTTTCCCGCTATATGAAGGACCTCTGACATCTGAGTTCATGTAGTTTCCTGTGTCCCAGTCATCTGGCGTAAGCTTGCTTATTGATCCGCTGGCAAGGTCTAAAGTCCATAGTTTAACGTTTGAGTTGAGCCCGTGGGTGTAATCGCCAGCCCTGAACGCTATCATTGAAGACGAAGGGTTCCACGATAAATCTTCAACTGTAAATTGTCCATTAGTCAACTTTTTTATTTCCCGGGTTTCAAGATCAAGCAGCTTTAAGTCGGTCCTGTAAGGTTTCTGATGATCTTCTGATGATATGTAAGCTACCTTTTTTCCGTCCGGGCTAATCCGTGCAAAGCTGATCTCTTCGTTTCCTTCTGTGAGTTTTTCCAGGTTTCCGGTCCCAATATCAGCTAGGTAGAGGGCGTTTCTTTCGCCATATATGTAGCCTTTTCCGTTGAACCAGAATGGAACCTCCTCTATAACTGTAAGCTCTTCCTTTTTCTTGGAGTTAGGAATGCTGAGCAGAGCTTTCCCGTCACTGATGTCAAAAATTTCAAACCCTTTATCCTGCTTGATGATCAATCGTGGCTCCGTACAATTTTTTATGTCCGTTTCCCAGAGCTCCAGTCCTGGCTCATCTTCTTTTAATGTCCTTCTTGAAAGAAAAAAGATTTTTCCTGAATCTTCTGCCCATACGGGAGAGTAATCGGAAGGCCCGTTTGTAATATGAAAAACTTCGTCCTTCTCTAGGTCATAAGCCCAGAGCTTTGAATAGTACCTGTTGTCTGATATAGAAGGTTTTGTGACAACAAAAACTACCTTCTTACTATCGGGTGAAATCTTTGGGTCTGAAACGAAGGTTATCCTTTCTAGATCTTCAGCTTTTAACCCCATACTTTTCGCCTTGTTATTAATTGATTTAATTCGTATTTAAACGCTTATCAGGCGATAAAATTGAATCTGAATCAAGGATATTTAGTTCTGTAAAAATAATTATTTTTTATATTATATTTATATTTTATAAATAAATTGTGTTTAAATTTCATATAAATTAAAAACAAAAAAGAATGAGCGTAAAGACGTTAAACCATTTCGATTCGCTAAAACTGTCTTTAAAACACGTTAGAGTTTCTCTTATAGCGGGTATGTGATTCTTCACAGATGCTTATGATCTTTTCAGCATAACAATAGTGCTTTACATTCTTAGTGTTTATGCTGAACCTTCGTTTCCTCTTAACTTAAAGGTACTTTCTCTTCCACTTTCAGCGTATCTTGCAACTTCGGCCATATTATTTGCCATAGTGGGTCAGCTGCTTTTCGGGATAATATCTGACAAACTAGGCAGAAAAAAAGTTTACGGGCTTGAGGCCACATTGCTAGCCCTAGGCGCTATACTTTCAGCTTTTTCTCCAAACATATACTGGTTGATCGCTAGCAGAGCCTTGCTTGGAGTGGGTATAGGAGGCGACTATCCAGTGTCATCGGTCATAACATCAGAATACGGAAATGCAAAGGACAGAGGAAAAATGGTTGCTCTGGTATTTTCAAACCAAGGGTTAGGAATCATAGCAGCAGCGCTCGTTGGAATAGCTTCAGCGCTTTTTATTCCTCCTTCAATAGCATGGAGAACAGTTATGGGAGCAGCCGCAATACCCGCTCTGGCAGTTATATATTTCAGAAGAAAGATGCCAGAGACTCCTAGATATTCATACCACGTAAAAAAAGATATCAACGAACTTAAAAAAGCCGCTGAGTATTTCGGAATACACTCAAACTATGACTTGTCTCAGAAAGGCATTGATAGAACTCAGAAAGAAATGGCCAGTTTTTTCAAGATTTATAAAAAAATTACTGGAAACCCCTTTTGATAACGACAACGACCTGGTTCATCTTGGACATAGCTCTTTATGGAACCGGTGTTTATTCTTCATTTATAACCAGCACTATAGTGCCTAAGCTTATGAAAGGGACTCTGAGCAAAGCAATACTGATGAGCGGTCTGCCTTACATAGTCGGATTACCGGGTTTGTTTTTATGGCAGTTATATACTTTTTAACAAGCTTTGCGCTTCAGAAACTTTCAGACCCTATCATAGCATTCTCTCTTTTTGCAATGTCTTTCTATGCAATGAACTTGGGGCCTACACGACAACTTTTATAATACCTTCGGAAATCTACCCTACAAGCGGCTGTGGGACAAAATTGTTCTATGTATTCAAGTAAAACAGGTTGTGCCACAGGCCGATGCAGAATAAAGCGCCGTCTATCCTGTCCTCTCTTCTTTGAGCTATACCCCAGCCGAACATCCTCTTGTCTGCTGAAAATCCTGCTTCTGAGTTCTCCCTCTTGCAGTATTCCTGCAGATAATTCATTGTGTTCTGAACAAATTGAGTGTAGAGTTCTTCTTTGGTATCACGTAAACTTTAGTTTCCTTATCAAAATAATCCATGTAAGCTGATTCGCTGCAGTATTTGTCAAGCCTGACGCTCTTCAGCTTAACATCAGCTGTTTTGAGGAGATGAATCGCCTTCTCAAACGCATCCTTTTCAGACTTCATGCTTGAGCCCCATGCAACGTACATTTTAACGCTCAGGTCCATCAGCCTGAAAGAATATGCAAAGAAAGCCTTCTTTGCCTGCTCACCATTTTGTCCTTTCTTCCCGTTTTCTTCCCTGTTCTTCTTTGCCTTTTCCTTCAGCTCATTTGCATAGGACTCATAGTTCTTCTTTATCGTGAGCGAATAACCTGTGCCATCGCCGCTGGCATCTGACTGCTTTATGCCCTTCTTCTTTAACAGAAGGACGTGTAAATTGTGCAGGGCCATCATGACCAGTTCATCGGAGTACAGCCTCTCTATGGTCTTGT
>JAVBJD010000138.1 GCA_030756715.1 Conexivisphaerales archaeon | reverse complement strand
CCCGCAAAGTTAAAATTATTGATAGTTCAAAAGCCACTTCCATAACGGAACGAACTTTACGATTGTTTCGTTTAAACTTTCTTCTCCCTCATAATCCCAAGTGAGCACAAGAAGATTAGAACATTTTAACTGCTTTGAGGCATAAATTAAGCTCTTTATTTCACGATCTTTGATTTCGCTCCTTTTTGAGGCAAAAGTGACCTGAATCAATTCAGAAACTGCTGTACCAACTTTGGTAAGAAAATCCACTTCATGACCCATCTGATCTTTATAATAAAAGATCTCATAAAGCGGTCTTTCAACCTGTCTTCTTTTAAGCTCAAGGAACACAGCGTTTTCCATGAGCCTCCCCATATCATATGGTATCCTGAAAGCTAAACCGTTGTCAGCAAGGTAAACCTTCTTGGGCCATGCTGCCCTTATTCTGACCTTTACAGAGTACCTTTCTAAGAAGAAAAATACCATGGTCTCTTCTAGCTTTTTAAAATACGAATATACTGTGTTCTTGCCAAAGCGTATGCCTGCAGAGCTGAGAGATCTCAGCGTGCTCCTGAATGTTATTTCGCTTGCAAACGATTGCGTAATATAAGAAAAGATAAATTTTGCAACGTCTATGCTTTTTACCTTTTCTCGCTCAGCAAAGTCTTTGAAAAATATCAAATCTCTGTATTCAGAAAGCATTTTTTCTTTTAATTGAGGGTTCAGAACTATTTCAGGATAACCCCCATAATCAAGATATTCTTTTAACAGCCCTTTTAGCTTGCCCAGATCTTCGAAAGAGTTAAGATCAAATTTTATAAACCCCTTAGCTCTCAGGAACTCCCTGAAAGAAAAAGGGAGCAAAAGGTATGTTAAGCTTCTTCCCCTCAGCTGTGTAGCTATTTCTTTTGAAAGTAACTTTGATGAAGAGCCGGTTACATACACGCTGTATCCTCTGTCTAAAAGAGATCTCACGAGGCTCTCCCAGTTTTCTACGTTCTGTACTTCGTCAAGAAATATGTTC
>JAVBJD010000056.1 GCA_030756715.1 Conexivisphaerales archaeon | reverse complement strand
TTGTTTACATCATATAGTTTTATGAAATCGTACTTTGAGTCAGCAATCTTCATTTCTCTGTACACGCTTGCGTAGTTCTGCCCTGTATCTGCGAATACTGCCATAACTCTCTTACCTTTCTTTGCAAGCTGATAGGCGTACCACGCAGTTACCCCTGAAGAAGGCCCTAAAAGCATATCGTACTTTGAAAACACCTTCTCTATCATCGTGAACGCATCATCGTCCTTCACCACAGGAAAAGAAGCAACTGCTTCTTTTTCAAGTATCTTTGGCAAGAGCGCTGATTCGGAAAGGTTTCTCAAACCCTGGATCCTGTGGTTCTTCTGAGGTTGAACCCCTGTCACAGCTATTCCAGCGTTTTCTAACCCCTTCTTCAACCCAACGTATGAGCCACCTGTCCCTATTCCTGTTACAACAGCATCTATGTTGCCGAAAAGAGCTATCTCCTTCGCTGTTGTCTCCTCGTGAGCCCTCGGGTTGTCTTCGTTTTCGTACTGGTTAAGCCACAGGTACCTGTCCTTTGTGGCAGGGCTCAGGGCGTAGCTCCTTGCAAGAGCTATTGCCTGGTCAGTGTCAGTGTTGCTGACCCTGGGGCACATGTTGTCGTCAACCTCGAGCGCCGGGAAGCCTATTCCGCTCAGTATTTCCTTTACCTCCTGAGTTACCTTGAAAGACACTATCGGCAGGAACTTAAAGCCGTAGAGCTTAGCTAAAGCAGCAAGAGCAATTCCAGTGTTGCCGCTTGTAGGCTCAACCACCGTCTTGCTTTTCAGCCCTTTATCTATGTGAGATTTTACCATGTAGTATGCAGCCCTCATCTTTACTGATCCGTGCTTGAATCCGTTTGAAAGCTCAAAATAGTTGAACCACTCGGCCTTAGCGTAAAACTCCACTCCGTCGATCTCTAGCCTTAAAACAGGGGTGTTGCCAACCCTTACAGTTATGCCGTTTCCCCGGGACTCAAAGTAGGGCTTTATCATGTTGTAATACATGGGTTGAAAAACAGAAAGGTGTTTTTATATGATTCTTGAAAATTTTCAGAAACTGTTGTTAAAAAATGCGAGAAGATGTTTTGCTTTTTGCGTTTATTTCGATGTCTTTTGTTTAATAAAAAGATGAATTAATGCGAATTATTAACGATGGAAAAATATACAATTTTCATATAAACATCTTTAGGACAATCTTAAATTTGTTTAAAAAATGCTATTTTGTTTTTTTACTATAAACTAGGTATATTATTTCCCTTCTTATATTTTAAGCATTTTTCATATTAGATAAAATATTTGTAATTTTTTGATATTAATTTTTCATAGCAAAGATATTTCATACGGTAATGATTAGTTAGAGAAAGATTTGTTCTCTATTTCTAGTCCAAATGACCTTAAAAACCTTGTAAAAGCAACTCTCAGGCCCCGTGGTGCATTTCTGTTTTTTTCTAAAAATAATCCTTCAAGCAGTTTTGAAACATGATACCTGTACATTTCATAATCTTTAACCAGAAAGTGCATGTTCGGTGGTCTGAACCCAAAAAATTCAGTGCTCGAGTATTTCCTCCCTACGCTGCCAACGCCGAAGTTCATTGTAACCAAATAGCTTCCAGGTATTAATTTTTCAAGTCTTTTACCGGTTTTTACGTCTTTAACTTTTACAAAACCATTCAATTCAATTGCATCCGCTATCAATTTCAGATCCGAGCTCCTTTTCCTCCTATTTGTGACCATTCCAGCAGCGTGTAACAAATTATAAACCGTTACCGTTGAAACATTTAAAATTTTTGATATCTGGGTCACTTTTAAACCTTTTTTATATAAATCAACAACATCTACTGTTTGCATAACTATATTAACGCTTTTTAAATTTAAATTTTTCTGCTAAAATTTTTTGTATATCGCTTTATCTTTACTAAAATAGAACCCTAATAAATGCATTTTTACGTTAAAAACAATTCAAGCAATATTTATTTTTGTGCGTTTTTAGCATATTTTAGTAACAGTAATCAAAGGAAAACGTAAAAATAACCTTTGCAAAAGGTCGTTTAAAATATTTTTACAAAATTATAAAGCGCTCTATAAAAACTTTATTTATCAGTTTTTCGAATCAGTAATTAAAAATGAATCCCCTTATAGTAACAGTAACTCCGAACATAAGCTGGTTAAATCCTTCTGTTAGTTATCCTAAGACTCCAGAAGAGTTTGTTGAAGAAGCGAAAAAAGCAGAAAAAGCTGGGGCCTCGATAATTCACATCCACGCACAAGGTATGTGGCAGGAAACGATAAGACAGCTCAGGAAAAATACAAACATGATAATTCAGTGCGGCATGTCCAGTTTGAGTATCAAAGAAAGGATGGAAGTTTTTACGGAAAGGGCCGACATGATTTCAGTTATACTTGGGCATCACGATGAGGCTTTCGTAGGCCAAGACTTTCATGTGCTTCATCCACGTGAGGAGCTCCTTGAATATGCAGAACTTTTCAGAAAGTATAATGTAAGGCCTGAATTTGAAGTTTGGCATGCAGGACATATTTGGAACTTGAACTACCTTATCAATAAAAAAGCTTTAGATCCTCCTTATTTCACAACTTTGTTCTTTGGATGGCCAGGTGGCAACTGGTCCCCTCCAAATATAGAAGAATACATTTACAGAAAAAAACTTATGCCTTCTGGAAGCGTAATAAATGTCAGCGTCATGGGAGACGAGCAGCTTAAAATACTGACAGCTGCAATACTTCTTGGAGATAACGTAAGGGTAGGAACCGAAGACAACCCGTTCATAAAAGGTAAACTTGCTACAAACGAAGAACTTGTATCTTTCATAGCAGACTTAGCAAAGTCACTGGGAAGGAAGATAGCAACTTCATCTGAAGCTGCAAAGGTTATAAGATTGAATAGATAAAAAAATATCATGAACAAGGTTGCCGTTGTGACAGGAGCCGCGCGGGGTATAGGCCTTGCGACAGCAAACCTTTTTTCTGAAAGAGGTTATTTGACTGTAGCGCTTGACATAGCTGAAAGCGAATTAGATAAGTCGAAGATAGATTTTTTAAAATGTGATGTTTCCATGGAAAACGAAGTAAAAGAGGCTATTGACTTCACGGTTAAAAAATACGGCAGGATAGACGTTCTTGTTAACAACGCAGGGATAGTGCTAGTTAAGCCTATAGAAGAAATTTCTTGGCAAGAATTCCTAAGAGTAGTTAGCGTAAACTTAGGAGGCACTTTCCTGATGATAAAACACGTAGTTCCTGTTATGAAAAAAAGTAACGGCGGAGCTATTGTAAACGTTGCTTCGATTTCAGGTCACGTAGGTCAGGTTAGACATTCTATATACGGCGCTACAAAAGGGGCCATAATTGCTCTTACGAAGTCTCTCGCTTGGGAACTGGCACCGTACAACATTAGGATAAATTCGGTAAGCCCCGGTTCTGTAGATACAGAAATGCTAAGAAGCGATGTCGCAGTAGAAGCTAAAAGGCTTGGGCTCAGCTTTGAAGAGGTTAAAAAGATGAGAGAAGAGGAACAGGCTTTCCACAGGTGGGCAGATCCAAAAGAAATAGCGGAGGTTATATACTTCTTGGCGAGCGACAATGCGTCATTCATAACTGGGGCAGATCTCTTAGTAGATGCAGGCTGGGCGGCAAAGTAATTTTTCTGGAACCTAAGACAGAAAAACAATTATATCCATTATGTTTTTATTATTATGTGAAAAAAATAGAACCTTTGGGTTATAATACAAAGAAAGCAGCTGAAATAATCGATTCGCGCGGATTGGAGGGGGTTTTCTTGGGTTCCGCAGAAAACATTTATTATGCAACGGGATGCCCTACGCTGCCCGGTACTGGAAACCCGATACTTTATGCGCTCAGGAACGCGTTGCCATCTTTTGCTTTTATAGATAAAGAAGGGAAAACAACTCTTTTTACATGGTTTGGTGTAACTCTCGGTGTTGAATTTTCATCAGAAGTAGTCACATATGCTGACATTGCCGGGGCAAAAGATGAGCTTCGCTCTTTTTTTAAAGATAAACGGAAGATCGGGGTCGACTACGGAGTTCCGCCTTATGTGCTTGAGATTATAAAAAACAATGCAGCAGGGATTGAATATGCTGATGACCTTATGATTCAGCTTAGGCTGATAAAAAGCCAGAAAGAAATAGAAATGCTTGAAAAAAGCGCGAAAATATCTCAGGACGTACTTAAAAATATAGGTTCAAGGCTGCGGGAAGGCATTAGCAGAGAAAGTTTGATACAAGAGATAAGATCTATGATGATGCAGTTTGGGGCAACAGCGGTTGATCATCTAACTGTAGCGTTTGGCCCCTCAAACCCCGAGATAGTTATTGAAGAGATGCTTACAAAAGGGAAGCTCATAACGATAGATATCGGAGCCGTCTACGAGGGTTATGTATCAGATATAAGGAGGCTTTATTATAGCGGAGACACTGTACCTGATGAAGAACTAAAGCTTTACGAAACTGTTAAAGCTACATTAGACAGCCTACAAGAATCTATCTCCCTAGGAATGACCTTCTCCCAAGTTTATGATCTAGCTGTAAAGCTTTATGAAAAAAATGGTTTACAGCCTCTTTTTACCAGTGCAGGTCACAGCATAGGGCTTGTTACCGAAGAAGCCCATTTTTCCCCAGAAAGCGATTTAACGGTGTCCGAAGATATGGTGATAAACCTAGAACTCTATGTACCAGATAAAGATGGTATAATGATTGGTGACGAGGAAACATATCTTGTAACTAGCAGGGGTTTAAAAAAAATCACAGATTTAGATAGAAAGATCTTTGTACTGAACTTATAAAAATTTAACCTACATAAGTTTTTGTAGCTTTAAGAGATCCTGCATTTCTCCTTTTACTTTTATCTTTCTGCTGACATATGCCACAACCGGATTTGTCTTTTTATCTATAATGCCCGCAATGACCTCTGTGGTTGTCGTTATTTCTACCTGTGGCTTTACAAATTTTCCCGCTATTATCTCAACATTTCCGTTTGCAAACCTTAACGTATACTGCTTCCCTATATCCGTAAAATCAAATAGAACGTCCCTGTTAAAATTTAAAAACTCTTTCTTTAAATTTTCGTCAGCAAGTTTTTGCTTTATTTTCTCAAAATATGGAACAGGATCGGTCATATTTTTTATATTTTTTTATAGTATTTAAACTTTATTTAACAAAAGATG
>JAVBJD010000055.1 GCA_030756715.1 Conexivisphaerales archaeon | reverse complement strand
ATGGTGTATAAAAATCAAGCACGGCTCTCGCTTCCACGACTTAGCATCAATAAGGAGAATGGTATTTTTGATTCCTTAAAAGCACGTTAAGCAAGTTTTCCGATCCTTCTGATGCCGGTTAACCGCAAAAGCTGCTTATCTAGGCTTACTTAAAGCTCGCGAAGTTCTTTTTCTCTTTCATATGAATCTGAGCTGTTAGCATTGACCTTTCATTAAAAAGTACTTCTGCCCCCGAACATAAAAAATTATCGAGCTAGATATCGAGCTAGATATAATCATAGTTTAGAAATTTCCTTTACGCTTAAATTTTATTGAAGGATTTTTAGCGTAACCTTTTCACGGATTTGGCCATACTTTAGAAAAAGGTATAAACAGATCTTTGAACTATACATGTAGTTGGGATACAAAAAGGTTCTCCTTGTAGCTGAAAGGGATACAATTACGGGGAGGTTAAAGAGCGGTCCGTCGCTGAGGCTAAAGTATGGTGTTGATGGATACAGCTTCATAGTAAAGGAGGACCCTGTTTCCCAGTCCAGATACGTGAGAAACCTCAGCTTTAATTCAATGACAACGCTTTACATGTTGCTGAAAGCTTTGCTCCATAGGGTAACTACGGTTAACGGAGACTTTGACTTTGTGCACGCTTTTTTCTGGACGTTTTACAGGTACAGGAAGCCGTGGATTCACGAGAACGATCAGTCACCATCTCAGCTAATATTCAATTATTTTAAGATGAAAAACGGCTTCGGCCAGAGAATCGTAAACATGATAGCAAACCTATTGAACAACTCCCAGGCTGTAATAACATGGACTAACTACGCTGCAAGAGGGTTTGTAAACGATGGTGTTGAAAAGAATTTGGTTCACATGATTCCTCTTCCAATGGATGTTAAATGTGACAGAAAGGAGCATGAGGGGATAAACATGCTTTTTGTTGGAAGGGATTATTACAGGAAAGGGGGAGACATAGCTATAAGAGCCATTATGAGTATACTTGAAAAATACAAGGATGTAAGCTTTACATACGTTGGCAAGGGTTCAGTCCCTGAGCATCCGAGGATAAAACACTATGAAGGGCTTCCTCGAAAGCAGCTCGAAGATCTGTACAGGGTTTCAGACATACTGCTATACCCGTCAAGGGAGGAAGCTTATGGCCTTGCTGCTCTTGAGGCCCTTTCCTACGGAATTCCAGTGATAGCTTCTGGCTTGCCTTCTCTCAAGGAAATAGTTGACGATTCTGTCGATGGATACATAGCAAAATCAGAATTTGATTATACTGAAAGGATCGAAGAGCTCATAAGATCCCCTGATAAGCTCAATAACTTCTCTAAGATGGCTTGCGAAAAAGTGAAGATAAAGCACGATCCCAAGAAGATCAGTGAAGAGCTGAAGAAGATCTATGAATCCATCGGTTGACTTCATACGGGGTTTTTCACTTAGGGTAGCTAGCTACTTTTTGCAGATCTTCTTTCCGGCTTATCTTGTTTACTACGTTAGGGCATATGGGGTGATCTACTGGGCCCTAGTTGTAACCTTCTGGGTCTCAGCCGGCTTGGGGATGCTTTTGCCTTACTTTTTTAAGAGACATATATTTTACCTCGAGGTACTTTTCCTGTTAGCATCGATCCTGATGTTTATTACCTCGAGGTACCTTTCAGTGATCATACTGATCATACTCTCTGCTGTAATCTCTGCTCTAACAGGAACTTACGCATATTTTAGCTACGCAAGGGCATCCTATTCTGGGGTTGTGAAGTACATGAGGGGTACAGGCGCCGGGCTGCTCTTTTCAGCTATCATTGCGATCCTGATCTTTTATTTTGGTTCACTTAGAATAATTTCTTTTGTGGGCATCGCGCTTTCAACTTTTTCGATCATCCTTATAATAACAACGCTTAAGAGAGGCCCTGAAAAGCACGAAATGGGAAGCCTGAGCATTCAGCGTCTTTTTAAGACAGCAGTGAGAAGCCTGAGTTTTTCTTACAGCGTAACCGGGAACGCTTTGTCGTGGATCTCTTTTACAACGTACATCTATTACTACCTTTACGTGGGTATTTCTGCCGGTTATCTGGCTGTTCTGCTTTTAATGCTCGTAAGCGCCGCAGTAATCTTCATTATAAGGTTTTTGATGAAAGATAAATACCAGAAAAAATCAAAGGCGTTTTACTTTTTGCTTTACGCGCTATCATTCTTTCTGATATTTTTGAGCGTTATCTATAAGAACTTTTACCTCGACGTAGTTTCAGCTGTGCTAATTGGGATCTCGCAGGGTGTTCTTCCGGCCGTGCTCCTTTATGAGAGCATAAACTTGAGCTCAAACGGCTCATACGACGGCTATGTTATCTACAATTCTTTTATCGGCCTAGGCGAGCTCATAAGCAACATTTTCTTCGGTGTGTTTGTTGCGCTTTCAGTTGTTAAGCTGTTTTACCTGATGCCCTTTGCGGTATCGATAATCGTTATATTTCTGGAAATCAAATACAGAGCGTGAATTATATATTTGTTACAGGTCTAGCGGGCAGCGGGAAGTCTCTCCTCACTAGCGTGCTCTCTGACTCGCTTGAAGATGATGGCTGGGGCGTTGCAAGGGTAAACCTCGACCCTTCAGCCGAAACAATCCCTTATACCCCTGATTATGACATAAGAGAGTTCATCGATTCTAGGACAATATACGAAAAGTACGGGCTTGGCAGCAACGGCGCGTTGATATTCGCTATGGACCTGCTTGCAGGAAATCTTCAGGCTTTTATGCCAGTGCTTGAATCTTTTGACCTTGACTTTGCTGTTATTGATATGCCCGGACAGCTCGAAATATTCACTTTCAGGCAGAGCGGGCCTTTTCTTCTGAACAGCATATCCAGAGAGGACAAGCTCGTGCTTTTCCTTTCAGATATAACAGCTTCCTTTGATTTTCAGAACTTCATACTAGCAGAAATAATGGCCAGGGTCCTTTCAGCCAGGACAAACGCACCCACGATCCACGTAATAAACAAAGTTGACGTGAGCCCCCAGGACGCTGAAAGGATAAGGGGCTTCCTAGAAATAAAGAGCGCTGATGAGCTAAATAGCTTGAACGAAAAGCACCTTTTTAACGCGTACAAACATATTCAGAGGATAGCCCCTGAAACAACTCACGTATTCGCTTCTGCAAAGACGAAGGAAAACATATGGCAGATAAAGGCATACATAACCAGGGCTTTCAGGGGAGGGGAGGATAAGAAAGAATAGGATGCATGTAATAATATAAAATGGCTTTTTGAAATAATCTAAATAAAAGGTTAAATACGCTTTTGGTCTTTATAAACCTTTATGAGCGAAGAAAAAGTCGATTGGTACCTTGACTTCATCGACCTGAAAAGGCAACCGGCAAAGGACGAGATTCAGCTTCTTTTCAAAGCAACGCCTGCCCCTGGATACTCTATTGAAGAAGCGGCCGGCAGGATAGCGAGCGAAAGCAGCGTTGGAACGTGGACAACGCTTTCAACTGTAACTCAGGACACGCTGAACAGGATGGCAAAGGTTTACAAGATAGCTGGGGACCTGGTTTACGTTACATACCCGCTAGAGCTTTTTGAGTTAGGATCCATACCCCAGCTTTTCTCGAGCGTTTTCGGGAACATATACGGGATGAAAGCCGTTGCAAGGCTCAGAGTGTTAGACATAAGGTTCCCACGGGAATATGTAAAGAGCTTCAAAGGTCCCCAGTTCGGTCACAAAGGAGCAAAGGAGATATTAAAGATAAAGGAGAACAGGCCGATAATTGCAACTGTTCCAAAGCCCAAGCTGAGCCCTAGCGCAGAGGCCCACGCAAAGATAGGATATGAAATATGGCTTGGAGGAGAAGATCTGCTGAAGGACGACGAAAACCTGACGAGTCAGCCTTTCATAAAATTTGAGGATAGAGTGAGGGAAGTCTTCAAGTACAGGGACAAAGCAGAGAAGGAAACAGGGGAAAGGAAGTCTGCCTTGATAAACGTTACTTCTGAGACAGAAGAAATGAAAAGAAGAGCAAAGCTGGTTAAAGACTACGGTGGGGAGTTCATAATGATAGACTTCTTGACAGCGGGCTGGGCGGCTACGCAGACAATGAGGGAAGTTGCCGAAGAGCTCGGATTAGCGCTTTATGCTCACAGGGCCTTCCACGCTGCATTTACAAAGCTTCCTGACCACGGAGCAACTATGTTATCCATTGCAAAAGTAGCAAGGCTAGCCGGGGTTGACTTTCTGCACATAGGTACAGCTGGAATCGGAAAGATGGAAGGCACGAAGTCGGACGTAATAAGGATAAAGGAAGAAATAACGCTGGACAAAGTGCCCCAGGAAGACATCTACTTTGAGCAGGACTGGGCCGGCATAAAGCCGATCATGCCGGTCAGCTCTGGAGGCCTGCACCCCGGAATTATTCCGCCACTTTTAGACGCACTTGGCGCAGACATAGCTATCCAGGTTGGAGGGGGAGTACTTGGACATCCGATGGGACCAAGAGCCGGTGCAAAGGCGGTTAGAGATGCGATAGACGCTTGGAACAAGAAGATACCTCTGCAGGAATACGCTGAAAAATCAAAAGAGCTAAAGGCTGCGCTCGAAAAGTGGGGAACACAGAGCTACGCGTAAAAAATCAATAATTTATTTTTGATAACGTTTTTATTTTGTAACGGGCTTTTCATGCTGTGAGCAAGAACGTACTCATAACCGGGTTTGAGCCTTTTTTAGATTACAAGATAAACCCAACGCAGGAAATAGCTAGAGTCCTAGATGGGAAAGAGATAAACGGCCTTAGATACTCAGGAAGGGTCCTTCCAGTTGACTATTCTAGGTTGGAAGAGAAGCTCATGAAATTTATACAGGAGGTCAGGCCAGACCTCATAATAGGGACCGGACTTGCAGCGGGCAGAGCAAAGATATCGCTCGAAAAGATAGCCATAAATTACAAATTTTCTCTGGAAAATGACAACTCTGGGAAAAGAGCCGTTGGAGAAAGGATAGACAACAGTATGGAGGACGGAATTTTTTCCTTGATCAACGTTGAAGAGCTCTTTCAGATCCTCAACAGCGTGAACATACCGGCGGAGATAAGCCTTTCAGCTGGTTCTTATTTGTGCAACTATGCGATGTTCGTCATAATAAGGGAAGCAAAAAAACTAAACATCAAAGGAGGATTTGTACACTTTCCTGCAAACACAAAGCTGAGTTCAAGCTTGCCG
>JAVBJD010000137.1 GCA_030756715.1 Conexivisphaerales archaeon | reverse complement strand
ACCAACTCTTTTGCCTTTTTCGGGATTTCTCCTAAAATTTCACTATCTTTATATTTGTAAATCTTGATTCTGGATAATATTAACAGAATATCTCGCACACTGTATTTTCCATCCGACATATTCAATACCTGAAAGTATAGGTATAACGATAAAAGATTTAGAAACATATATGATGATAGCATGTTTGCGTCTCTTAAATATGTTTTATCAGCCTCAAGTAAATTCTTGAATACATTGAACGCATATTCTATATATTCCCGCTGTTTGTACAGTTTGTATATATTTTCAGGGCTGTCATTTACATTTGATAACAGATATAACTTCCCGAAAGATCCTTCACTGGCCATATATTCTTTCCTGCTTCTCTTTCCCTCATTTATTCTATCTAAGTAATCTTTTTCTTCTTCTGCCTTCAGTTCTGGATCTTCATACGCAATCACATTGTTAGATCTATTCCAGTACTTGATTGGCCTTCCTTCGTATTTGAACACTCCTGCAAATTCTTCAAGTTCCGGTATCAGTAATGAATCACGCCTTAAAGGTATTATGTACTTAATGTGATGTTTCTCCAATTCTTTTATGTTGTCTTTGGAATAAAACCCTTTATCCATGATCAGTATGACCATTGATGAGCTGGTCATATCTATTGTATTGATCAGGGTTGAAACATCTCTTATGGAACCTGGTACAATCCTTATGAATGTTGGCACCATTTTTGTAATAGAGAACAATAGGAGGATGTTTATTTGTGGCAGATGTATTTCATCAGCATTATGGCCCAGTTCTGCTATATTTATGCTCTTTGATCTTGAGAATATTGCTGTCATGTCCATAAGCATATATTCCCCTTTTTCTGAAAGCTCCTTCATAATCTCCGTGCTCTTCTGATCAGACAATGCCCATAATAGATTGGACAGTGATTCCGGCGACATTGTTTCATCAAATACATCTGACAAATATGTTTTTTCATAGATATAGCGCACTGATTTCAAAGGCAAAGGATCTATCAATCTCAG
>JAVBJD010000136.1 GCA_030756715.1 Conexivisphaerales archaeon | reverse complement strand
GTAAAGTTTATATGCTCGTCCTGGGCTGTCTTTTAAAAAATGTTATATTCTTCGTTTGAGTTTTTTCGTTAAAAAACCTTAAAAAGCGTTAAGAAACCCATTAAAAAGAACAGCGCTGCTAAAAACGCGTTAACCGTTCTCTGTGATAATTTATGGGCATAGGACGCAAAAAAGTAGCCGCTGATCAGTGAAGCGATCCCTATTATCAGAGAATCAATAATATCTAGCCTTCCCAGCAACGCATATGAAGCTGCCCCGCTTGCAGCTGATAGCATCATTGAAAGGGTTGCGGTGCCTATCATCAGCCTAACGTCGGAACTAAAGAGAAGCATCGAAAGAACAAAGAACATCATGCCGCCGCTTGCGCCCAGAGTTCCTGTTATCATTCCTATTCCTAAGCTCACTATAAACGATAACGCATAAGCTAAACTCTGCCTTACCCTAATCCTGTTAACTCTAACGGTTACGTTTTTGAGAGCCCTTCTGAGAAACTCAACTCCCATGACAAAGGCAAAAGCGAAAAAAAAGTATATTAGCAGTTTCTGGGGCAGAGAAACAGTTATCCTGGCACCTGTCCAGGCCCCAAATACAGCGCCCGCACCCATAGCAAGCGCAATTTTCCAGTTAACGTTTCCGTGTTTAAAGTACTGATATGCAACTACGCTGCTCGTTATAAGGTCCACAAGAAGGCTTGAGCCAACTGATGAAGGGAAATCAAGCCCGGTGTAAAGTAAAAATGGGACAACTATAATGACTCCGCTCCCTCCTGTTATGCCCGTTACAGCACCAACGATAAGACCTACGAGCGCCATGATTAGATAGAAAAACGGGTTCATCTGAATGGTTGTGAATTTTATTTTTAATAAACGTTGCCACTAAGCGTTTATCATGTGATCTTTACCATAACATATAAAAGCTAAAATGTATGAACACCATTCTGAAAAATTAAATCTTAAACAAATTACCGCTTGAAATTTTCAAGATCTTTATTTGTAGTAGCTTAAGTCTACGTATGGAAATTT
>JAVBJD010000135.1 GCA_030756715.1 Conexivisphaerales archaeon | reverse complement strand
TTAAGGATATTAAAGGACAGGGATCATCCAGTCGAATGGCCTCTTCGCTACATAACGGTTATCGACCAGTTTAGGATTCTGGATCCTTCCTTTATGCTCAGCAGGCCTGTAATCGGAAAGTTAAGCAAGATCACAACGCCGCAGAACGCTGACGTTCAGTCAGTTGAGTATCTCGGAAACCGGGTACTTATAGAAATGGACATGGTTGTTGAAGACGTAAGGAGTTCCCTTCTAAAGAAAATGCTCATGGCAGACTATCTAAGGATGGGTTATAAAGTAAACTACCTGATAGGACCAAATGAAAACAGAGACATATTTTTCAAAGACCTGACGGAACTTACGGATAAGATCGAAAAGCTAAACATTATCAGTTACAGCGCAAAAGATTCTGGCTATAAAGCGGAAAACATGAAGTTTCCGGCTTCAGTTGAAGAGAGGAACGCGGTTAATTTCATAAACCTTTTGGCTGAGGAAGATTTTGCGATAAAAGATCCGATTGAGTACGAGATCTTCGTAAGGGAACAGGTAAAGAAGGACCTTGAGCTCAACAGAATTACTTACATCATGGGGCATACTGGCCAGGAGGCGATGAAGATACAGCTCAAGTATGCAAACATAGTTAGAAAAATTACGGTAACTGACGGATTCCTGTTCTGGAGGAGCATAAGGCCGTTAGGCTTCGTTTACTATGTGGACATAAACCCTGAAAATGGCATTGTTGAATTTATGAGGGTGGGGTAAATGGCAAAAAACAGGCTAAAGACAATAGTTGAGGAAACCATAAACGAATACGGGGGTGAGCCCGTTAAAAAGATGGTGCTGTTTTACCTTGAAAACAAGCACAACATTAAGCCCGAAGAAGTTCTGGATAAACCGGCACAGTTCGTTAACGCGCTGAAAGATATTTACGGACCTTTTGAACAGATCATAGAAAGAGAGATATGCGATAAAATAGCTAACGAATACGGCATCAAGCCTAAGGGTCAGGGATTGATAGAGCTTGCAAAAGAGCTAAAGGACAGCGGGAACTTTTAACT
>JAVBJD010000134.1 GCA_030756715.1 Conexivisphaerales archaeon | reverse complement strand
TTGGTTCCGTTCAATAGCGTGTTAATTTAAAGGAGGCTTACCCCCTCCTAGATGTTATGGACAACAAAAAAGAGGTGAGTAAGCCAATGGATGGTTATACAGGGAAGGATATAGACATTGCGGACCTAGTGGATATAGCGCATTTAGTTAGCCTTGAGCAGTTGAAGACAGAAATAGAGGACTATCAGGAACTATTGATACAGGACATGCTCAAACTAGGATACAGGAAGGCTGGAAGCTACATGAAGACCATTGTCACAACCCTTGGGGTCATTACGTTCAGGGTTGTAAGATTGAGGAAGCCTGACGGGTCAGGCACAATATCTCCCATACTTGATGCCTTTCATATCAGAAACCAGAAGTATACAAGGGATGTCAGGATGCTTTGTGTTGACATGGCTTCAAAAATGTCTTATAACGATGCATCGGAAGAAATAAAGAGGACCAATAAGATCCACGTACCCAAGAGGACAATACATTCTTTTGTGCAGGAAATAGGGCCAAAGCTGAAGAAGGTGAACAGCATAATTACTGCTGGAGAAGAAAAGCCAAAGATCATAATGGGTGATGGCACTGAAGTGAGAAGCATCTATAAAATGCCAAACGAGGTCAGAGTCATAATCGGGGCTGATCAGAGGTCACTTTTTGATGTAAGGGTAAACGTTCCCTGGGACCTGATGTACAGGCCCGATGACAGTTATGTGCTTGTTTCAGATGACGAGAGGAGCCTTGTTGATGGACTACAAAGTAATGCTGAACTTGTGCAGCTTGACCTGGTGCATGCCATAAGACAATCAATGTTCAAGCTGTGGAGCGAGGGAATGTCAAAGGCTCAGAGGGATCATATATCATCAGAATTGAACAGGATACTCTTCACCTTGGTAAATTCAGTAAAGAAGCACATGAAGGATGGCAACGTTGAAGCACTTGATGACAGGATAAAGGCAGCAATGAAAGAATTGAATTTACTGGCTGACAAACTGGCAAGCCTTAATTTCTATGGCGCTGCTGAATTCATAAGGAAAAACTCAGTCTTCATGG
>JAVBJD010000054.1:2359-5422 GCA_030756715.1 Conexivisphaerales archaeon | reverse complement strand
CTTTCTCTCAGAAAACAGGTCTCGTAAAATTTATTTATCGAGTAGAACTTTTTAACCTTAAAACGATGAGCACAATTAGCGCGCATTTTTCAGGATATTAATTCTGTTTTGTAAATTCCGCAAGTCTTGTAAAATTTTCAAAAAAAGTCAGCATAATGCGCTAAAAACATTTATCCTCAAAAATCTTAAGATTAAACAATGAGCACTCTAACTCAGGAAGAAGATAAAAAGAGGCTAAAAGATCTAGGTATGGAAAAGCTTGTAGAGCTCTTTATGAACAACATAAAGACGGTATGGAGGGTTGATGGTCTTTACTTTCAAGGAATAGAAAAGAGGTTTAGCCAAGACAGCGCTAGGGAGATAGACAGGGAAAGCTGGGAGTCCATCGCTAGGATGGAAGCAAAGGATCTCAAAAAGATTTTCAGCTATGACGGAAGCATAAAGAGTTTTGAAAACATGCTGTTGAACACAAGCTGGGCATTGTATCAGGAAGAAAAGAAGATAGTTGAAAAGGAAAACGAATTTGAGTTTTACGTTGTTCACTGCAGGGTTCAAGAGGCTAGAGTAAAGAAAGGCCTGGGCGTTTTCCCCTGCAAAGAAGTAAGGTACAGCTATTTAAAGGCGTTTGCTGATGAGCTCGACAAAAACGTAAAAGTGGACGTCATATCGTGTCCGCCAGATGAGAAAAAACCCGATTACTGGTGCGGCTGGAGGTTCAGTTTCAGAAAACTTTGAGCTCACTATACTTTTTCTTGATCAAATGCTAAAACTTAACATTACGCTTATCAACTAAACGATTCATTTATCTGAGCTTTAAACATCAGATAACTTCTGGCATGTATTTTTTAAGAACGCCTCCCCGGTCTTTTCTGTAAACCCTAACTGCTTCTGGAAGGTTCTGCAGAATGTCCTCAGCTGTTATGCCGTCTTCACCTTTTACAGATGCTGCTATGTCACCAGAAAGGCCATGTATGAATACACCTGTCCTTAAAGCTTCTCCTGGTTGAAGACCTAAACCAATCATAGCGGCTACAGTTCCTGTAAGGACATCTCCAGAGCCAGCGGTCGCCATTCCTGAGTTTCCGCTCATGTTTATGAATTCTCTTCCGTCTGGATAAGCGATTATGCTGTGAGCTCCTTTCAGTACAACAAAAGCGTTTAAATCTTTTGCAGCAATTGTTGCGATTTCAACCCGTTTAGACTCAATTTCTTCTGTTTTTATCTTCATGAGTCTCGCCATTTCTCCTGAATGCGGAGTAAGGATTGTTGGCTTTTTCCTTGATTTCAGTATAGATGTGTCTGCAGAAATTGCCGTGAGACCGTCCCCGTCGACTATTACTGGTATATCGGCTTCAGATACAAGAACCCTGATTAAAGATTGTGCTTCATTGTCAGTCGAAACTCCAGGTCCAAAAATCGCAAAATCTATCTCGAGCTGCTCTATAAGCTCGAGAATTCTCCTTTTGTTTGAAAAAGAAAGAGAACCGTTTTCATTCTCTTCCATGGGCAGATAGACAACTTCGCTTGCTTTGGAAGCTATGTAAGGTATTATAGATTTTGGGGCTGCAAGCCTAGAATAGCCTCCACCAGCTTTCAGAAAAGAAAGAGATGAAAAGTATGGTGCCCCGTAGTAGTTTCTTGCTCCTGCTACTACTAGCAGCTTTCCAAAAGTCCCCTTATGCCCCCAAGGTAATCTATCAGGGATTTCAGGCGGCTCATTTAATTCAACTTTTATCTTTTCTGTATTATAAAGCTCAGGTGGGAAGGATATGTGAGACACGTAAAGCTTCCCTCCGTAATGAAAACCAGGATAAAGGACATTTCCTAGCTTTGGAAGACCAAAAGTTATGGTACAGCATGCCTTAATAGCGGTTCCATGAGCTTTACCGTCGTTTCCGCCTATACCAGAAGGTATGTCAACGCTGAAAACAGGCTTTTTCACTTTGTTTACTTCTTCTATAACGTCCCTGTATATCCCGCTTATCTCACCAGAAAGCCCTGTACCAAAAAGACCATCAACAACTGCATCGCACCAAGAAAGTGAAAGTCTCAAATAATCAATTCCCCCTTTTTCATCTACAACCGCAACGATTCCCATCTTTTGAGCAGTTTGATAGTTTTTTAAAGCCGCACCAGAAAACTTTGAAGGATCACCAACAACAAAAGCTTTTACTTTTGCGCCCGAAGACCTCAGCTTCCTAGCTGCAACTAAAGCGTCGCCCCCGTTGTTTCCTGTGCCTGCAATTATAACGAATTTCTTTTCAAACACACTGAGTTCTTTTTGAATAACGCTGTAAACAGCATGCCCGGCGTTCTCCATTAGCAGCTTTTGTTCAATTCCGTATTTTTCAACGGCAACCGAGTCAAGTTCTTCCATCTGCTCAACAGAGCTCACTTTCATTCAGCGCTCATCCCCCGAGCGAAATAAATCATGTCCATAAATGTTAATTTATGGGAAAAGCTATTTATTGCTTTCCAGTTTCGTTAAAGATCGTCATATGCCAAACTCCTCAGCGTATTGTTTAAAAACGACGTGGTGCATTATTATGTAAAGTGAAGGATAAGCATCTTGGTGAAGTGATCATAGAGGCTATAAAATCTTATGGAGACGAAACCTTGGCAAGGTCCTTAATCTGGCACATGGAAAACAGGAAAAAAATGAGCGTAGAAGACATAGCAGATAGGCCAGATGACTTTGTCTTTTTTTTAAAAGAAGTTTATGGGCCGTTTGAGCCGTTTATCGAGGAACACATAATACAGATCATAGCAAAGGAGTACGGCGTTCCTGAACAGAAAGGACTCGTTGCGATGATAAAAAGCCTTTACGAAAAAAATACTTAAACCATTTTGTTTTGATGAAAAGCATTGAATCAAAAACCGATTTTATAAAGCTATTGGAGTTTAACCAAAAATGTGCAAAGATATTGCACATTTTATAAAGCTGTTTAGTTTTATACCCTAAAAAATTAGCTTGAGAAATCAATTTTTTGTGCAATAAAATTTTCACTTTTATTGTTATATGAAGTTTTCTTTTCACAAATACGTTTTAAACACAAAGAACGT
>JAVBJD010000054.1:0-2259 GCA_030756715.1 Conexivisphaerales archaeon | reverse complement strand
TTTTAAACACAAAGAACGTATTGATACACATGGATCCTTGTGCGGAAAAGCACATAAAATCTTTAATGTTGCACGGTAAGATCCGCAATATACAAACAGATCTCTCTGACATAGCTCCTCTTCTTTCTATGACAAAAGATGAGCTTAGAGAAAAGGTAAACCTTGATTCGAGCGAAGGAGTTGACTTTGAACCAATACTTGAGGAACTTTCTAGGGCTGGGAATGTAAGAAGATGCGTTAAGGTTGCAGGAGAATCCGGAATAATATACACTTTTGATGCAATAATAGAAACGGAAAACAGGAGGATAGCTGTTTATATAAGGACTGGGAAGCCTAGCCTAAAAGAGATAATAAAATTTCTTACTGCTGTTTACGACGCGGGTTTTAATGACTGGATCTATGTATCTTTCCCTGTTAACGATTACGACTTTTCTTCATATTCTACAAACATAATAGAAGCGAAAAATTTGAAAGAAGCCGTTCAGAAGCTTAAAGTTCTGCTAGAAGAGAAGAGAAAGGGTTACCAGCTGCAGTACTATCATTGAAATCCTTGTCATCTTCTTGAGTTTTTTCCCTGTAGATTTTTGATCTTTTGAGTTATCTAGCTTTAAAAGTCCTTTAAAGAAGTAAACAAAAAGAAAACCTGAAAACGCTATATAAACAAAATCTAAAAAGTTCACACTCAAAGCTAGTGAGATTTCGGCTATCAGTTGGGCAAAAAGGATTATTTTCAGGAACGTTATTGCTTTTTCTTTACCGAATGTGACTGCAAAGGTCATGACTCCTGTCTTTTTATCTCCTTCGTAATCCAAAACGTCGCCGACGTTAAGCGTAAAAAACCCCCAAAGCATGTATATTATTGACATAAAAAGCACAGGTAGTGATAGGCCTGTTATTGATGAAACTGTAAAAGGATCTATAAAAGTACCGATTCCTGCTATCGCGAGCTTTGACCACCATTTGCTCTTAGCTCTGATTTTAGGACCAGAATATATTAAAGCCAGTATAAAAGAAAATATCAGTAAAAGGTCGAATTTAAGATTGACATAGTAACCCAGAACGAGAGAAACTGCGAGCAAAGCGGTTATAAAATACACAGCTACGTTTTTGTTTACTGCTCCTGAGGCTAGAGGCCTTTGAGGATTGTTTATTCTGTCTTCTTCTATATCTAGGAGGTCACTTAAAATGTAATTTGCAAGAGATATGAGATAAACAGAAACAGTTGATACAATAAAGATTATTGGTGATACCCTTAAACCACTTGCAACTATTAGAGTTGAATCAAAAGCCGCTACATAAGCTAACACACTTGCTCTTGACTTTACGAGAGTTATTAATTCTTTCATAGCTAGATCACTCTTTTATTGAGCAGTTCGTAAACGGGATCCTTTTCCCCTTTTGAGAATAGTTCTCGAAAAACTTCTTCAAGCCTTTCTGCAATTGTAGGGCTCTTGAATCTGAAAGCTACAAGTATACCATCCCTAGATGTAGGATCTGGTATTTCTAAGCCTATTTCCTCATCATCGATTATTATAAAACTGTAGGGCACTTCGCCTACTTTCATGATTATGTTTGGTGAATCAAGGATGTTTTTAAGTACCTTTATTATATCGCTATCCGGTCCAAAAATTGATAGGTTTGCAAATCTTTCCGCTACAACTTTTCTGTCGCTCAGAGCTTCAACATTAACCCCTCTAGTTATAGCTTTGTATAAGTAGTTTACTATAGTTGGCTCGCTGTACCTCGTTGCTATCTTTATGCTCTTCTTTGCTTCAACCAGCAAAGCTAGATCTGAAGATAACGAATTCCACTCTGTATAGACCTTTATAGGCTCAAAGTTCGAAAGTCCAACCATTTCTTCAAGGTCTTTTAAAAGCATGTATGAAAGTCCTTTTTCATTCTCTCTGTTGATCAGTTCTGTTAGGTTCTTAACTTCGTTTTCTTTTTCAAGCCATTTTATCAGCTTTTCTTGGATGCTATATATAAAGTATCCAAAAGGACTTAGTGTATAAAACCCATCCTTTTTCATGGCTATCCCGTTTTCCTTAAGCTCATTAAGCGCATAGTAAAAGGTTCTTCTTTCAAGTCCAAGCTGTTTGAAGGTGCTTTCGCTAGGCTTTACACCGTTATACAAAGCCTTAAATAAAATATAGTTGCTCCTTTTAGATAGTACTTTATGTATCAGATATGCTCTATTTTCTTCCATATACGAAAGTTAATAAATAAAAACACAATTTTATACTTTACTTTAAGCTGAAA
>JAVBJD010000133.1 GCA_030756715.1 Conexivisphaerales archaeon | reverse complement strand
AGTTTATCTAGTGAACCATTCTGCTGTAGATCTATTACTTTCTTTATTAACCTAACAAGCTCATCCCTCTTTACAAGATCCATTAGTTCTAATAGAGAGTGAGAATTTTTATTTGCAACATCAGTTTTTTCTGGCATTTTTATCACCTCATATCTCCGCCCTTGCGGACATTGTCCAGTACATTTCATTGTATGCTAGCTTCAACCATTTTGCATACTTTGACGGTAATGATATTGTTGGAGGCTTTGTATATGTCATGTATAAATATCCAGCTTTATCCATACTGTGCATTATGAAGCAGTATGCCGCTCCATCATACCTGTAATAGTTGTTAGTTTTATTTATGTCAGATATTATGTTTTTAGCTACTATTGCTGCCTGATATTCTGCTACAGATCCTGCCTTTGCTACATTTGGTATGTCTGTTGTATCTCCCAATACGTACATATTCTTATATGACTTAGATTTCAAAGTGTATGGATCTGTGGGTATCCACATTGCAGCAAGACCTGAATTCCTTATCACATCTGCACTCTTGTGCGGTGCTATTGATATGAATAGATCATATTTTACTTCTATACCCTCTTTAGAATATATTATCCTATTTTCAGGATCTACCTTTGTCAATGTAAATGGCGATGTGATCTTTATTCCCTTCTCCTTCATCCACGCCTCGCCCACAGGACTTACCATAGGATGCTGATGCGTTCCCTTTATTGGGAATAAATATTCAAATTCGGCCTTTATACCTTCCTTCTTGAATCTGTCATGCAATGCAAAAAGAATTTCATACTGTGCTACAGGGCATTTATAAGGAAGAGATGTTACATTAACTACTACTTTTCCACCTTTGAAATTGTTTATTGCATCCCTGAGCTTTATTGAATCTTCAAGGGTGTAGAAGAAATATGCTCCTTCCTTGTATCCAGGTATTCCATTCGGGTCTGGATATGATCCCAGGGCAACAACAACATAATCATAATCCCATACCTTACCGTCCTTTGTTTGGACCTTGTTCTCATTTGCCATGATTTTTATTACTTCGCCCT
>JAVBJD010000053.1 GCA_030756715.1 Conexivisphaerales archaeon | reverse complement strand
CAATTGTCGTCATTGTCATTTTCATAATTGCAATAGTGCTGTTACTTTTTATAATGAATAAAAAACGGGAACAATACTCGGATTCAGCAAAATTGACAGGTTTTACCCCACATAAGGCTTTGGATAAAATTTGACCCGCAATTTTTATTGATCGTTTTTTAGCATGATTTTATAGAACGGTCGAAAAAGGTTTGTCTATACATGGATGAAAATTTAGAAAGCATTTAAAGCAATACAATCTTTAGATAATCAGATTGGGATTAAAAAGGACGATTTATGTGTTCTTTGTACTTCTTCCTAGTTTTATAAACTACTACTTTGACAGGAAAAAGTTCATGCAGGACCATGACGTATCAAGGTACTATGATAAGATGAGGGCTCACGCAAAAAAGATGGTCGACAGCTTCATAAAGCTCGGACCTGCCTTCATAAAGCTCGGACAGCTCCTCTCGGTTAGAGCAGACGTCCTGCCGCAGCCATACATGGACGAGTTTTACAGGCTGCAGGACCAGGTTCCTCAGTCCCCGTTTGATCGGATAGAAAAAGAGCTGAATGAAGAATACGGGGACTACAGGAAGGTCTTCGATAGCTTCGAGCAGAAAGCAGTCAACGCCGCAAGCCTTGGCGAAGTCCACGAAGCCGTTTACAAGGGCAGACCGGTTGTCGTCAAGATTCTCAGGCCAAACGTGAAGGAGATTATAGACGAGGACGTCGAAACCATAAGAAAACTACTGCCATTTGCTTCCCTGATCTTTGGGAGCGTTTTCAAGACTACCCTCGAAACAGTATTGGAGCAGTTCTATGAGACCGTTCAGGATGAGATGGACTACAAGAAGGAAGCTGAGAACATGAAGCTCCTGAAAAAGTACCTTGAAAACTACGATTACATAATGGTCCCGGAACTCATTGAAGAGGTTTCAACGAAGAGAGTTATAGTGATGGAGAGGCTCAACGGAATAAAGATTACGGACGTTGAAAAGATAGACAAGGCTGGATTTGACAGAAGGGCTCTGGCTTACAGGATATCCAGAGTTTACCTGGGAATGGTACTTAGAATGGAGATCTTTCACGCTGACCCTCACCCGGGCAACCTTTCCGTTTCAAGCGATGGCAAGATCATAATTTACGATTATGGAATGGTTGGCTCCATGAGCAAGGAATTGAGGGACCGGATGATCTGGCTTTACATGTCCCTCGCTGAAAGGAACCCGAGCGAAATCAGGGAGGCGCTGATAGAAATAGGTGCCCTTGACCCGTTTGTCAACAGCTACGTCATCGAGAAAGGCATAGAAATGGCCCTCAATGAAATGCAGGGCTTTAAGGTTTCAGAAGCTGACGTAAGGATGCTGATGTACGTTGCTAACAGGGTTATCTACAGGTTCCCGTTCAGGCTCCCAAAGGACCTTGTCCTTTACCTGAGGATGGGGCTTTTGCTGGACAGCGTGTGCAGGACCCTTGACCCGGATTTTAACTTCCTAAATATACTCCCGAACCTGATGAGGGAAGAAGGGCTTTTCAGGGAATACTACATATTCAGGGCCAAGAGGCTTTACGAAAGAATTTCAAAGTACATCGACGTAAGCCTCAGGCTTCCGCCTCTGATGCAGGAATACTATCAGATTCAGATAGGAAAAGAAAGGGAAAAGAGCGGTTCTCGGGGGATCGCTGCAGGCTTTGTGCTGGGAGTTATAGTTGCGGCTGTGGTGTTCTTTCTCTTTCACCTTTAGCACGCGCCATTTTTTTCCACTCGATTTAAGAGCTATGAACGAAGCTCAACCCAGCTCTGATTTTAAATTTCATCGTTTCATCATGAAAGCCTCTTCGCAGGTTTACACTAAAAGCTTATTTATTGCTAAATCATGAAGGTTTACGTTAGAATTGGCCAAATTAGAAGAACTGTATGATCAGACGGTTCAGAAGTCTAAGAAAAGGAACTTTGAACAGTCAGTAGACATCATAGTGACTTTTGACAGAAACAGGGTAAAGGCTCAGTCCTTTAACGAGATAGTTTACCTTCCGGTCAAGTTTAGGTCCCCTGACGAAATAGTTGTAATAGCAGGAGGAGAGACCGCCCTTCAGGCTAAAAAGCAGAACATAAAGCTCATCGAGCCCGATGCGCTCGACAGGTTAGCAAGCAACAAGAGGGAAGCAAAAAAGCTAGCCTCAAAGAACTATGCCTTTATAGCTGAGGCTTCTGTGATGCCCAGGGTGGGTAAAGCCTTGGGCCCGATACTTGCCCCGAGGGGAAAGATGCCAATAGCCGTACCAAACGCCACAGCCCTTAACGCTGCTTTTGACAGGTTACTGGGCAGCACGAGGATAAGGGGCAAGAACGTCTTCGGCATACAGGCAAAGATAGGTACAGAAAACATGAAGAAAGAGGACATAATAAAGAACGCCAAAGCTTTCCTCGAATACCTGGAGAAAAAACTTCCGCCAAAGTCAATAAGCAGGGTAGGGTTCAAGCTTACTATGGGAGAACCTGCAAAGGAAAAGTATGAAGAGGTAGCATAGAAATGATGAGAGCTTACCAAAGAAAGAAGGATTATCCACAAAGGAAAAAGGAGCTGATGGAGAAGATCAAGAAGAACCTTGATTCTCATAGCAACGTTGCTGTCGTGAGTTTGTACAAGCTAAGGTCGATACAGATTGGAGAGCTCAGAAAAAAGCTCAACCAGCAGGTCGTCTTCCTCGGCGTAAAGAACAAGATAGCCGAAAAAGCTATGAAATCAACAAAGTACGAAAAGCTCACTGAGTTCATAAACGGGCAATCTCTGCTCATGTTCTTTGACATGGACCCGTTCGAGCTCAACCTTTTGCTCGAAAAGAACCAGGTCTACCTTCCCGCAAAGGCAGGAGACATTGCCACAGATGACATAATAGTTCCAGCAGGAAACACAGGTTTACAGGCAGGCCCTGTTCTAAGTGAGTTCAAAGAGCTTAAGATACCAACCAGGATAGAAACAGGTAGCGTGTTTGTAACAAAAGACACTGTGGTAGCAAAGAAAGGGGACGTAATAAGTGACAAGCTCGCTTCTCTTCTTTCAAAGCTCGGGATAAAGCCGATAAAATCGGGCCTCTCCATAAAGGCTGTGTACTTTGGAGGAATGGTTCTTAAAGGGGAAGACCTCAGGATAGACCCAGAGGCTTACAAGAACCAGATAATTGAAAGCTACCAGAACGCATTCAAGCTCGCTTACGCCCTTGAGCTTCCATATCCAGAAGTGCTCAGCCTCGTTATAGCTGACAGGTACAGCAAAGCAAAGCGTCTGGCTGTAGAAGCTGGAGTGTACAGCGAGGATTCAATAAAGGACATAATAGCTGACCGTGAGTCAAAGGCTTCAGCCCTGAGATCTCTGGTTAAGTGATTTGTCAAAAGGCTAATTTTTTTCTCAGAAAGCAACGTTAATTAAAGCATTTTTCTGATATATTAGGTCAATGTCTACCATAAGCGGATTTTATAAAATGAGCGTGGAAGAAAGGAGGCAGTTCCTGAAAAAACTCGGATATCTTTCAGATGAAGATATACAGAGCCTGAGCACAGGAGGGCTAGACATATCGCTAGCTGACAGGATGATCGAAAACGTCATCGGGTTGATTTCTTACCCTCTTGGCGTTGCAACAAACTTCCTAGTCAACGACAGGGACGTTCTTGTGCCGATGTCTCTTGAGGAGCCCTCTGTAATAGCGGCTGCCAGCAAAGCGGCAAAGATAGCAAGGAGTGGAGGCGGATTCAGAGCAGAAGCAGACGAGCCTGTTATGATAGGAACTATACAGTTCGTTGAAGTAAAGGACGCAAACGAAGCAGTTCACAGAATTATGGATCAGAGAGAGAACATAAAGAGGATGGCAAACGAAATGCTCCCTGAAATAATAAAGAAAGCAGGGGGTTTTGAGGGCTTTGATGTCAGAGTGCTTTATACTGAAGTAGGAGAGATGCTTGAGCTTTACTTTTACGTTCACGTGCTTGACGCAATGGGCGCAAACACCATAGATACTGTAGCTGAAGGTCTTGCTCCTTACATCGCAGACATAATTAAAGGAAGATACCTTCTCAGAATACTTTCAAACTATGCTGTCAGGAGGATAGCCAGGGCAAGCGCAAGGTTTCCGATTGAAGAGCTCGGGGAAGATGGGGACCGCGTAGCCATGGATCTCGTTTATGCTTACAACTTAGCAAAGGCTGACGTTTACAGGGCAGTAACGCACAACAAGGGCATAATGAACGGCATAATTGCTGTTGCCAACGCAATAAACAACGACACGAGGGCCATAGAAGCAGGGGCCCACTCATACGCATCAAGATCCGGAAAATACCAGCCTCTCACCGATTACAGGATAGACGGCAAATACGTTGTAGGCCAGATAGAGCTACCGCTGCAGGTTGCAACTGTTGGAGGTTCAGTTGGGCTTAACAGGGTTAACAAGATAGCTTTAAAGCTGATGGGAAACCCATCTTCAAAGGAGCTTTCAGAAATAATGGCTTCAGTAGGGCTCGCCCAGAACTTCGCAGCTATGTTAGCTCTTGTAACCGAAGGGATTCAGAAGGGGCATATGAAGCTTCACGCCAGGAGCCTGGCTCTGAGCGCAGGAGCCCGTTTAGAAGAGGTTGATGCAGTGGCAAACAGGATGATAGAGCTGAACAGCATAACGTTCGATACAGCTAAGAAGATCATAGAAGAGCTCAGGAAAGGGCCTTAACTGTTTTGACAAAGTTTATATTCCATAGATCCTCTTTCAATCAGGAATCCAAATGCTAGTTTTTGCATCAGATTACGATAGGACGCTCACAGACCAGAACCTTGAGCCTTGCTACAGAGTAATATCTTATATCTCATCTTTCAGGCCGGATATATTTTTCATAGTAGCCTCCGGGAGGAGGCTGGAATTCTTACAGGAAAAGCTTGGTTCCTTCGTTGACGCTCTGGTTGCTGAAAACGGAGCAGTTGTCTACTTTGAAAACAGGAAACTCGTCTACGGAAAAGACTGGAACCAAAGGGTAAGAGAAATAGTGGACGAAAAAGACGAAGTTTGGTTCGGTGAGGTTCTCCTCTATTCTCTTTTAAACAAGGAATATAAAATCAGGAAAGCGCTTGATGGGAAAATAAGCTACAGGATAGAGAGAAACAGGGAGTCATTCATGGTTATGCCTGATTATGTAAACAAAAATTTTGGCATCCAGAGGGTTATCACTATGCTTGATTCAGATAGCTTGATTAGAGCCGCAGTCGGTGACGACTACAACGATCTGAGCATGACAGAAGCTTCGGACGTAAAGCTTGCCATCCAGAACTCAATACCTGAGATAAAAGCGTCTTCTGAGTTTATCTCAGTTCAGCCTTACTGTGAAGGCACTCTGGAGGCTTTTGATCACCTGCTCCAAAACCTTAAAACGTTCGTAAGCAAAAGTTAGGGCCAGGATGAGCTTTTTCATACTCGACTCAGATCCAGGAGTGGATGATGCATGTGCAATAATACTTGCGGACAGCTTTTTCGGAAAAGATTTA
>JAVBJD010000010.1 GCA_030756715.1 Conexivisphaerales archaeon | reverse complement strand
CCCCTCTCTCACGAAAGGGGACTTTCGCCCCCTTAACCCCCATATAGTTAAAATAAGTTGTTTATTCGTTCCTGAGTACCTTTATAGGGTCAACTTTTGCAGCTCTGTAAGCCGGAGCAGCTCCAGCCAGTACCCCTATCAAAAGTGAAGCTAATATCACCGCAACT
Organism: Conexivisphaerales archaeon; assembly: GCA_030756715.1. GTDB lineage: Archaea > Thermoproteota > Nitrososphaeria > Conexivisphaerales > UBA164 > CAYFFZ01. The sequence continues at coordinate 31,904 of JAVBJD010000010.1, read as the reverse complement.
ATGATGTTGACGTTAAAAACAGGGCTGACTGGGCCCAAGGAGAAAGAGTTCTGGCCGTTTCCGAATCTTAAAAAGTGCGGGACGATTAAGGTTAAAAGGTAAGAAGCGCCCATACCAGATATAACTCCTAAAATTCCTCCTATCAACCCCATTATAGCTGACTCAAATATGAATATGTTCATCACGTCCCTGTTTTTAAAGCCGAGAGCTTTCAGTATTCCTATTTCCTTTGTCCTTTCCAAGGTGCTGGTGTACATTGTCGTTGTAACCCCTACAAAGGCAACCAGGAATGATACTGAAGCCGCTGAAGCCAGCAAGAGGTTGAGCGTCCCCGTAATTGAGTTAGCTATGTTGAGAGCCTGCTGCGAGCTCATTACGGTCAGCTGATTCCCGTAGGTCTTTTGTATCTGCTGCATTATGTAGTTCACGTCTGAAGGGCTCTGCGCAACAACCAAAAGTCCAGCGTAAGGCGAATTTCCAGTTAATTGGCTACCAGTCTGCAAAGACACAAACATCCCTTGATCTACGTTTATTATGTAAGAAGGTCCAAACTTCTGAAGTATGCCCTCTACCAGGAACGTTTTGCTAGCGCTCTGACCAGCGTAAGAAAACTTTACAGTAACCACCTGGTCAAGCTTATAGTGCGGGTATTGTGAGTTTGTCGGGTTCGCTATGTCCCAGCCAATTGTAGCCCCATAGGTATCATAAGCAGAAGGAAAAGATCCTTGAGCCAACTTCAGCCCTGGAACAGCTTCCTCAATCCCCTGCTGCAGATTTATTGCAAATATTTCAACGTTCTCGTTGCCCCCAGGTGTGCTTATCTGAGCTGGTAATGCGTAAAAAGGCCACACGCCTTTAACCCCTTTTATCCCGCTTATCGTGTTAACCATGTTCTGGCTTATCGTCTTGCCTGAGTTTGGCTCGACGAGTATCGTGTTTGTCCCCAATTGGAGTAGCTGTCCAGTTATGCTGCTCCCGTAGCCAGAAGTTAGGCCTGTTATCCCGATGACGGCAGCAGGCCCTATTAGTATTCCAAGCACTGTAAGGGCCGCCCTCAGCTTTCTCTCTTCAAGCGATTTGTAAGAATAAAACAACACGTCTGTTAGCTTCATTTCCTTCTTCTCGCGCAGATTACTATCAGAACTATCAGAAGCACTATTACAGCTAGAACTGATATGCTAAATATTCCTGTGTAATGGTAAGTGCCTGGTTTTGTTTGAGCTATATGCACAATATAAACAGTTACTGGTGTGCTTACAGTGTAGCTGTATGCATTTCCGTAAGAGTCCTGATAGACGTAGCGCAAGTATAAGGTGTACGAACCAGGCTGAGCGTTCTGAGGTATGTAAAGGGAAAGTGCAAATGGAGTTGGTGAATCAACGGGAAGGTCTCCTATGTAAGATGTAACGTTTTCGCTGAAGCTCGGCAGATAGGCCTCTATTGTTCCGTAATAAGCTTCCTGAGTCCCGGAATTGAGCAAGCTTCCAGATATGCTTATCGCTGAACCATTGAAAGCTGTTCCGTTTACGTTAAGGGATTCAAAAGATATCTGTATTTTGCCGTTTGCGAATATTGGTATTGTGAAACTCTGTTCCTGGAAGAACCCGTAAGGGTTCATGTAGCTGACTTCAACCTGTAACGGTATTACCGCTGGCAGGTTTATTTCTGGCAACACATAGATCTCAATGGTTTTCTGAGATCCTGCGTTGATGTTCCCGATGTTCATAATTCCAGTATAGTTGTAAATGTAGAGGTTGCTCACGGGCTGTATGTAAAGCTGCACATCCTTCAACGAGCTTCCGCTGTAAGAGTCTGCCACGACCAGGCTCAACGTGTTGTTCCTCATGTAGTAAACTTCTGTCGGGTCAACTGTAAGGCTCACGTACCGGTACGGTGCGGTTACAGAAACGTAAACCTCATAGCTCTGATCGTAAACCTGTCCGTTAGCTGTCACGTACGTTACCTGAAATGCCACAGGGTATGTGCCCTCCGGAGCGTTCTGTGTTGAATAGTTATAAACAAAAGTTAAAGACCTTCCGGCTGGCATGTACTGAACTTGGGTGAAGTTGTTGCCGATTGGCTGCAGCTCAGTCTGGATCTGCTCAACCTGAACCTGAGTTACAGGAGTTGCGCCGCTGTTATAAATTCTAAGGTAAACGCTGGCCACAGAGTCTTCAGGTGCCACGCTTGAGAGAGCCAGCACATCGACCTTTCCCTGAGAATACACTGTAACGTTAAAGGAACCACTTGAGCTGTAGCTGACGCCCTGGTAATCCTCAAAGCCTATGTTGTAGTACACGGAATAGGTTCCTGGCTTTACGCTATCCGTAACGTTAACTGGTAATTGTACTGTCTGGAATGAACCCTGTGCTATATAAGGAACGTATGCGCTCGCTTTTTCTGAGCCAGTAATGGAATATATTCCTTCAGGAAGCTTTACTGTAAGGTTAACGTAGCTTACAGTGTATTTGTCCGGGTTGCCTATCAGTATGCTCAGGTACTGAACCCCTGATCCTGGAGTTGGAAACGTATTTCCCTGTCCCCAGTAAGCTTCCAAAACTGAAACCTGTGGAGGCGGGCTCACGCTTATATAAAGGATCGAGGAAGATGAGCTGCCGTTTAAGTAGTAAACGCTAAAGTTTACAGGGTATTTACCTGGGCTTGCAGATCTGTTTACGTTCAGGTAGAAAGTAAAAGTAGATGACTGAGATGGCAGGCTGTATGCGAGATACCCTCCAGAAACGTTTGTCAAAGGTGTACCTGTAAGGTTCAATATCCCGTACTTGTATTCAGGATTCGGCTGCAGAATAACTACAAACGGCTGGTTCGTGTAACCGGGCCTAACTGTTATAGGTGATTGCGGTGCACCCCAATTATAATATATGATAAATGGGCTCGACGCAAAAGATTCAACCGGGATTACGAACGCGCTTACCAGTATCAAAACCGATAGAGACAGCTCGATGTACCTGTTCATCTTAAAACCTCAACCCCCTCTATCTTGCCGTCCCTTAAACGTATTATCTTCTTCGTCATCTCTGCGAGCTCTAAGTTGTGCGTGACCATGATTATGGTTTTCGAGAACTTTTCGTTTATGTCAAGTAGCACGTTCATTACGTTCATCGCGTTCTTGCTGTCCAGGTTGCCAGTTGGCTCATCAGCCAGTATGAGTGTTGGATCGCTTGCAAGGGACCTCGCTATCGCAACCCTCTGCTGCTCCCCGCCGCTGAGCTCAGTTGGCTTCTTCTTAGCTTTGTGAGCTAGCCCAACTATGTTGAGGGCTTCGATCGCCCTCTTTTCCCTTTCTTTCTTTGGTATCCCTCTAGCTATCAGAGGGAGCTCAACGTTTTCCTGAGCAGTAAGCCTGTTTATCAGGTTAAATGCCTGGAATACAAAACCTATAAACCGGTTCCTGATTTCAGAAAGCTCGTCGTCATCCATCTGAGTCGTGTCTTTACCAGCTATCAGTACCCTGCCCTCTGTAGGCCTGTCAAGCGTCCCTATTATGTTAAGAAGCGTTGTTTTGCCAGATCCTGAAGGTCCGACAATTGACAGGAACTCCCCCCTTTCTACCTTAAGGTTTATCCTTTCTAACGCTGTTACCTTTATCCCTTCCCCGTAAACTTTAGAAACATCTATGAGCTCAACATCAGGATTCATAATATTATCGATTTCGATATCGATCATATAAGTATTGCTAACCTTTTTACCTTTTTTAACTCATGTCTAAAATTTCATTAAAACGCAACAAAAAAGCTCATTTTTATATATCGAGAATTGCAATAAATTATCGATGTCCCCGACCAAAAGGATAAAGGTTTTGATAGCTAAGCCCGGGCTTGACGGGCACGACAGGGGAGCTAAAGTCCTCGCGCGTTCTCTCATGGAAGCTGGATTCGATGTGATCTACACAGGGATAAGGCAGACCCCCGAAAAGATCGTGAAGACAGCGATACAGGAAGACGTTGACGTGATAGGCCTGAGCGTGCTTTCAGGAGCTCACATGTATCATTTCAAAGAAGTCATGAGGCTGCTTAAGAAGTACGGCATAAAGGACAAGCTTGTTATAGGCGGAGGCATAATACCGGAATCAGACAAAAAGAAGCTAGAAAAGCTGGGGGTTGCTGCGGTTTTTGGTCCAGGCACAGACATAAAAGAGATAGTTGATTTTATAAAAAACAGAGTCAGAGCAAATTGAGAAAGATAGATCAGACATATCAGATCTCAAAGCTCCTGACTCGCATAGAGGACGGCGAAGAGCTTGATGTTTCAGAGCTCCTTGTTTCAGATAGGCAGCCTTTTGTTATTGGGCTGACTGGACCTCCTGGAACAGGCAAATCAACGATAATATCAAAGCTGGCAAAGAGGCTTTCTGAGCAAAAAAAGAAAGTGGCGATAATAGCAAACGACCCAACGAGCAAGCTTTCAAAGGGCTCTCTGCTAGGAGACAGGATAAGGATGGACGAGCTCTGGAACCTGGACAACGTATACATAAGGAGCGTTCCGTCAAGGGGAAGGAAAGGAGGTCTTAACTACTTTGTCGTTGAGATGATCTACGCCTTTTACATGTTTGGGTATTCTTACATATTCGTTGAAACCACAGGGGTAGGTCAGGATGAAGTTGAGATTGCAGACGTTGCCGACCTCGTAATAAACGTAAGCGTTCCCTATCTTGGTGACGAAATTCAATCGATAAAAGCTGGGCTCAATGAAGTGACCGACATCTACGTCATAAACAAAATAGATCTTGGAAACTATGAAATATACGCCAAGTACCTTTACCTCGCTATAAAGAAGAACAAGTGGGGATGGGAGCCAAAGATCGTGGGCGTCTCAGCTCTGAAAGAGAAGAACGTGGATGAACTTTTAAAGCTGATAGAGGATTACAGGCCATTTTACAGGAAAAAGCTGAAGGAAACAGTGCGGAGAAGATTCAGCTTCATGGTTGCTTCTAGGTTAGAATACATAGTTGACTCTAAGATCGAGCAGACAAGCATGGAATCGCTCATGGCTGATTACATAAAAAATAAAAGCTTAAATGAGACGATTAAAAAATTAATTTCAGATGCTTTATGAACGATTTTGAGAAAGAGTACGAAAAGTGGTACAGCGAAAAGGTTCTGAAAAACCCGATACCAGAAAGGGGTGATTTTTATACTTCTTCAGGCATAAAGGTAAAGACCGTTTACATACCCTCAGACGTTAAGGGGAGCTATTTTGAAAAGCTTGGCCTACCCGGAGCTTTTCCTTTTACAAGAGGCATACATCCAACCATGTACAGGTCAAGGCTCTGGACAATAAGGGAGTTTTCAGGCCTAGGGGATGCTTTTATGACAAACAGGAGGCTCAAATACCTTATAGAACACGGGGAAACAGGGCTGAGCATCGCCTTTGATTACCCCACTCTTTTAGGAATAGATTCAGACGACCCTCTGGCAAGGGGTGAAATCGGGAAAGCTGGAGTAGCCATCAGCACGCTCGAAGACATGAGAACTATGCTTGACGGGATAAATCTGGCTGAGATTTCGACTTCTATGACGATCAACGGGCCAGCTGCCATGCTTTGGGGCTTCTACATAGTTGTAGGTGAGATAAACGGCGTTAGCCCGGCTGTCCTCAGAGGCACTATTCAGAACGATATACTAAAAGAATACATGGCTCAGAAGTCATTTATATTTCCCCCTGAGCCTTCTTTAAAGTTAGTTATAGATACTTTTGAGTTCGGTTCCAAGTACCTGCCCCAGTGGAACCCTATAAGCATAAGCGGTTACCACATTAGGGAAGCCGGTGCAACCGCTGTGCAGGAGCTTGCATTTACCCTTGCGAACGGCCTCACCTATGTGGAAGAAGCTGTTAAGAGAGGCCTGGACGTGGACGACTTTGCTCCAAGGCTGAGCTTTTTCTTTGATTCTTCAATGGATTTCCTTGAGGAGATAGCGAAGTTCAGGGCGGCAAGGAGAATCTGGGCGAAAGAGATGAAGAGCAGGTTCAATCCAAAAAAAGAAAGGTCACTGTGGCTGAGGTTCCACACTCAGACTTCAGGAGCTTCCCTGACTGCCCAGCAGCCAGAAAACAACATAATAAGGACAACTATAGAGGCGCTCGCCGCTGTGCTCGGAGGTACCCAGAGCCTTCACACTAATTCTTATGATGAAGCATTCGGCCTCCCAACCGAGAAAGCTGCCATGATAGCTCTCAGGACCCAGGAGATCATTGCTTACGAAAGCAACGTCACGAACAACGTTGACCCACTTGGTGGTAGCTATTATCTGGAATGGCTTACTGACAAGATGGAGGAGGAAGTTTACAGGTACTTTGACAGGATAGATAGCATGGGAGGAGTTCTTGAAGGCATCAAAAAGGGCTTTTTCCAGAAAGAGATAGCCGATTCAGCTTACAGGCTTCAAAAAGAGATAGAGGAAGGCAAGAGGGCTCTGATAGGCGTTAACCTTTACCGCATAGACGAAGAGCCTGACATAAAGGTGCTCAAGATACCGGAATACGTAGAAACCAGGCAGATAAAGAGGGTTAAAGAATACAAAAAGAACAGGGACATGAGCATGGTAGAAAGCTCGCTGAACAGGTTAAGGCAGAAGGCTAACGAAGAAAACCTCATGCCATACATAATCGAAGCTATAAAGAACAGAGCCACGCTCGGAGAAATAGTAAACGCTTTGAAGGAAGTCTGGGGAGAATACGTGGAGCCGATAGTCATTTGAAGCTCGAAAAGGGGATAGTTGAAGTTTACACTGGGAACGGGAAGGGAAAGACGACCGCAGCGATAGGGCTCGCTATCAGGGCAAGCGGCTGGGGCCTCAAAGTCTCGATATATTATTTTATGAAAACAGGCGGTTACGGAGAAAACATTTCTTTATCAAAATTTGATAACGTAAAACAGGGGTTCTTTGGCAAGGAATACTTTCTGACAAAGGACGAAAACATAGCTAAAAAGTTCAACGCAGTACTCGTTAAGGACAGACCTCCTGAAGACTATATTGAGCTAGTTAGGAAAGGATTTGAGGAAGCAAGAAAAGAAATGTTATCCGGCGAAACAGACATAATTATAATGGATGAAGTACTAACGGCTATCTTTTACAACCTTATAAGCTTAGATGATGTGCTCAACCTGATAAAGGAAAAGCCTGAAAGCGTCGAGCTTGTGCTGACTGGCAGGTATGCTCCTCAAGAGATCATAGATAAAGCTGACCTTGTTACGGAAATGAAAGAAATCAAACATCCCTACTCAAAAGGAGTGAGCGCTAGAAAAGGAATCGAGTATTAGAGCAGCTCGACGGCTAGAGAAGTGCCGCCTCCGAGCCCGTGGCAGAGGCTGGCTATCCCTTTCTTTCCTTTCATTGTTTTAAGAACGTTCAGCAGAGTCACCACGAGCCTTGAACCAGATGCTCCTATCGGATGTCCGATCGCTATCGCGCCTCCAAACACGTTAAGCCTGTCAGCATCAACCCCGAGCTGATCCCTGTATATCAGCGTGCTCACAGCAAACGCCTCGTTGTTTTCAAAATAGTCATAGTCGCTTATCTTGCTGTTTGTTCTTTCGAGCAGCTTCTTTGTAGAGATTACTGGTGCAACAGGGAACCTGTAGGTTTCAACCCCTGCCCACGCATGGCCGATGATCCGCGCAACTGGTCTCAGAGACATCTCCTTTACAGCTTTTTCGCTAGCAAATATCAGGGCCGAAGCCCCGTCAGAGATCTGAGAGGAATTTCCAGCTGTGTGCAGACCCTCTTTCCCAAAAGCAGGCCTGAGAGCAGAAAGTTTCTCTAAAGAAGTGTCCCTCCTTATCCCTTCGTCGCTGTTAACCGTTAAGATGCCTGTGTTTACGGGAACTATCTCGTTTTTAAACAAGCCTGTATCTGTTGCTTTGGCCGCTCTCATGTGGCTTTCAAAAGCCACTTCGTCAAGGCTTTTGCGCTGGTATCCAAGTTCTTTGGCGACCATGTCAGCTTCCTGCCCCATAACCATTCCGTTAAAGGGATCGACGAGACCATCCACCAGCATCTCATCTTCAAGCTGCAGGCTCTCGTTCATCAGCATCTTAACACCCCATCTTATGTTTCCCTTGAAACAGTAAGGGGCCTGGCTCATGGATTCTGTACCCCCGGCAAGGACTACGTCAGCGTCTCCGTTTCTGATCATGTTTTCAGCTACGATAAGAGACATCATTCCGCTTGAACAGACCATATCGACCGAAAAACCGTCTTTCTGGTACGGCACGCCGGCTTTAATAGCTATCTGTCTCGCCAGGTCCTGACCGTGAAGCCCCCTTATAACGTTTCCAAATACAGAAATGTCTACAAGCCCAGGATCTATGTTGGCTTCAGCAATAGCCTGTTTTGCGGCCTGAACCGCGAGGTCAACCGGTGAGAGGTTTCTGAAAACGCTGCCGAACTTACCTATAGGGGTTCTTTTAGCGGCTAAAACATACACTTCCATCAATTATATATTTCCCAAAATGTTATATAAATTAGAGGATATTTATGGTTATGGCTGGAGCTGATAACGTTCAGGTTATTTACCTGGGGGAACTTGGAAAGCCTCCTATCCTTTCAGGATACCTTTTGTTAAAAGGAAAAGATGCGGCGCTTATAGAGTCCGGCCCAGTATCAGTTTTTGAAGATTACGTAAAAAGGGTTGAAAGATACGTTAGTCCTGAAAATATAAGGTACATATTCGTATCTCACATCCACGTGGATCACGCTGGGGGCTCCTGGAAGTTTGTAAAGGAATACCCGTGGATAAAGATAATAGTTCACGAAAAGGGGGCAAAGCACCTTGTAGACCCAAAGAAGTTAATCGAAGCTTCAAAAAACGCTCTGGGTATAATTTACAGTTACTGGGGTGATCCAGAGCCGGTTCCGGAGAACAGCATAATAAAAGTCGGAGATCAGTACATGGAAAAGGAGTTCGGTGTAAGGGTTATATACACCCCGGGGCACGCTTCTCACAGCACGGCCCTTTACCATGAAGAAACTGGAACCCTTTTCCCCGGTGACTCTGCTGGCATGCTTATATTTGGGGAAGGGGGAAAGCTATGGCCGGCCGCGCCTCCGCCTTTCTTTATGGATCAGTTCCTCGAGTCATTAAAAAAGCTTCAGAGCCTCAAGCTGTCAAAGATCTGTTACCCGCACTACGGCTGCTCCAGCAGGCCATATGCAATGCTTGAAGAAGCAATAAAGACTTATTCCGAGCTTTCTGCGTTTTTGAAAGAAAAGTGCAGAGAAAAAGATGGTAAGTATGTTTTTGAAGAAATAATGAAAAGAGAAGATTGCAAAAGCCTGCCGAGGTCTGAATACTTTGATGAGTTCTACAAGCTTAACCTCAGGGGCTTTGAAGGTTCATGCATCTAGTTATTCTGCGTTATTGGATCAGGATTATCTCTCATCGCTTTTTTCAAAGTTTTTGAAAGATACTTTTAAAGCTGAGCCCGTTTTTTTCTAGAAACATTTTGTTCATTTCATTTATGCCCGATGAAATGTTTTCAATCGTTTCGCTCAGATTATCTTTAAATCTGTTTTCAATGGTGCTGTACATCATACTGCTGATTTTTCCGCAGCCAGAGCATTGTTCGATCTTTAATGCAAGGTACTCAAGGACAAGTGATATTGAAACCGCTCTAAAAGCTATGTCGTTTAACTGAGAAAGCATGTAAGCAGAATTATAGCTCATCGAAACTGTGTCTTCCTGAAAACCGCTTGTAGGTATGTTGTTAACTGCAGCTGGGAAAGAAAGCTGCCTGCCCAGTGCTGAAAGCCCCGCGGAAGCGTACTGCATCAGCATATACCCTACTCCACCGATTTCTCCAAGGTGATCCTTGTAGCCGTTAATTTCCTTTCTCAAAAGCTGTGCGCTTCTCCTTTCTTCTAGGTTTACAATGGCTGAAACAGCTTCCCTTACTAGGTCAGAAGAATACGCAACGTACTGTCCGTGAAAGTTGCAGGTGTTCATAAAGGAACCATCAACGAGTATGGGGTTGTCACTTGAGGAGTTTATCTCGTTCTCCAGGTTCCTTTTTGCCCATGCAATCGAATCAAGGGCCGCGCCCAGAAGCTGAGAAGAGCACCTTATCGAGTAAGGATCCTGAACTCTTTTTGCAGAACCCAACCTCCGGCTGTCTGAAAGAGAATTTTCGATGATCTCTGAAATCAAACGCGGACCATTGTGCAGCTTTACACTGTTAACTGCTTTTGAATTTGGAATCAATGAACCTTTGGAAGCTTCTAAGATGAGGATCGATGATATGAGAGAAGAAATTATAACGTTCAGCGACCTGTACAGCTCAACCGCGAAAACTCCAGAGCTGAAGCTGGTTGCATTGATGAGCGCAAGAGCTTCCCTCAAGTTTACTCTGTAAGGCTCGATACCGTTTTGCTTGAGAACTTCTTTTGACTCTAAAACCTTTCCTCCTTTTACAACCTTCCCTTCTCCAGCTATGGCCAAACCTATGTGCGCCAAAGGTATAAGGTCCCCGCTAGCGCCAACGCTCCCCAGTTCGGGAACCGCTGGAGTTATGCCTCTGTTTATCATATTTAAAATATGATTTATCAGAGAGCCTCTTACTGCGCTACGTCCCTGGGCCAGCTGGTTTGCCCTTATTAACATGGCAGCCCTTACCCATTCAGGCTTGCATTGTTTCCCAACGCCAACCGCATGCATCTTCAGTATTTCTTCAGGATCCACTCTTGAGGATTTTCCTTCGTTCGCAAGCTCCCCCAAAAGGGTGTTAACCCCGTAAATTGTCTGCTTTGAAGCTAGATCCTGTGCGATCTTTAGCTCTTCATCGTACTTTTTTTCATCTACTTTCTGTACTTTTTTCATGTTCACAGAAATTTCTATTACGTCATCAAAAGTCAAACTACCGAGTTTCATTTTAACATTAAAATTATAAAAAAGCTGGTTATTTAATCTTCGGTTCTCAAACTTAGAACTTTATCATGCACAGGAATGTTCCCAATAGACATATAGTTTGGCTTAAGCTGTTAAGCTTTTTTTGCTGAAACATTTTAAAGATATATTTAGCGTTAAACGCGCATAGCGTTGGTACTTTTGAAAGTTTACTGCGGATTCGAAACATTTATTTATCATTTATGAACATTTAAGAACGATGTCATTTTTCAGTTTAAGTTTGATCATCATGGATTTGCCTTATGCTATAATTCTGTTCATCTGGGTTTATATCGTCGTCATGTTCATTTCAAGGTATTTTTATCAGCTAGCTCTCAAGCACGGCTTCCCTGAGCATTCTGCCACGTACTTTGGTAGGAAGGTCATTCACCTTTTAGCTGGAGGTCTCGTTGCAATACTTCTTCCTTTTCTGTTTAATGAACCGATCCTTCCGCTTGCATTGGCAGCTGTTCTAACTTTAGCTGTCTACTGGCCTCACAGAACAGGAAAGCTTTACAGGTGGTTTCAGGACCCGAACAACATGTACGAGGTTGATTTCACTATAGCATGGGGTCTGATGGCCTTCTTTCTCTGGTTCCTCGATAAAAGTTTCTGGCTTGCGGTCGTGCCCATGCTTTTCATGGCCTGGGGAGATGGAGTTACAGGGATAGTAAGAAACTTCAGGTACAAAAAGAGGATTAAAGCCTGGGAAGGAAGCCTTGCGATGCTCTTAGTCTGCCTTCCGATAGGGGCGATTGCTGGATGGGCCGGAATAGCTTCAGCTTTTGTGGCTACTTTTGCTGAAAAACAGAAATATATTGACGACAACGTTGCCGTACCACTAGTAACTGTAGCAATCATAGTGATAGCAAAATTCTTCTTCCCGGCTTACCTCACAAGCTTTTACTGATAAAATTTAAGCCTCGGGCGGGCTTTGAACCCGCGACCTTCCGCTTACGAGGCGGACGCTCTACCTGCTGAGCTACCGAGGCACGTTTTTAACTAATCTTTCCTCTCAATAAAAACTTTTTCAATAACTTTCTACCACGCGTAATAAAAGAAAACGTTGAGCTTTAATGAAGATAAACCGAATAAAAATTTAAATAATGTTTAAATACATCTATTTTATTGGCGAATAAGGATAATGTCTTCTAAGATTGATATACTTAAAAATAAATACGTTCCACAGCATATAATACTTTCTAAAGAAGAAGTTGATGAGCTTTTAAAAAAGTATCACGCTAAACTGGAACAGCTCCCGAAGATAAGATCAACTGACCCAGTTATAAGGGCCATTGGCGCAAAACCGGGAGATGTTATAAAGATAATAAGGGAAAGCGAGACGGCCGGCACCACAGAGTATTACAGGATGGTGGTTGAAGAATGAAATCTATATTTGAAAAAAGATGGCCCATCATAAAGAACATACTCGAGACTGAAGGCATAGCAAGGCAGCACCTCAACTCCTATAACCAGTTCATAAAGAAAGGTATGCAGAGCATAGTAAATGAAGTTGGAGAAGTTGAAATAGAATCAGTTACCGGCAAATACAGGATCAAACTTGGCAAGATAGAGATAGGAAAACCCAGAGTTGTTGAGCATGACGGTTCCGAGAATTACATAAAGCCAATGGAAGCTAGGCTCAGGAACCTTACTTACGCAGCTCCCCTTTATCTCGAGATGCAGATAGTTGATTCAGACCCGCAGATAAACAGACCTTTCAAGGTTCACATAGGTAATCTCCCTGTCATGGTCAAATCAGACATATGCGTGCTCCACGGCCTCAACGACCAAGAGCTTATAGATATAGGCGAAGACCCGAACGATCCGGGCGGTTACTTTATAATAAACGGGAGCGAAAGGCTCATAATAGGCCTCGAAGATATCTCCCCTAACAAGATCCTTGTAGAAAAAGAAAAGAGCGGCTCTTCGGTCGTTTACAGAGCCATAGTCCACTCTTCTATAGTTGGTTTCAGATCTAAAGTTGAGATGGTCATAAAGAACGACAACGTGATATACGTTAAGATCCCAATACTTCCAACTGAAGTATCGTTCTCTGTGCTGATGAAAGCTCTTGGCGTTGTCAAAGACGTTGATATAGCCAACTCAGTTTCTACGAGAGAAGATATTCAGGAAGAGCTAGTGCCAACGCTTGAAAAAGTTGAAGTAAAGACCCAGGACGAAGCCATAATGTACATAGGGAACAGGCTAGCCCACGGCCAGGCTGACGAAATCAGATATAAAAGGGCCGAGCAGCTTATAGACATGTACCTCCTCCCGCACCTCGGCAGGACCCCCGATACAAGGTATGATAAAGCGATGTTCCTTTCTGAAATGGCGAACAAGCTCATACAGTTAAAGCTTGGTTATATAACTCCTGATGACAGGGACCATTACGGGAACAAAGTGATAAAGTTTTCAGGTGAACAGCTCGCGGATATCTTCAGGACCTCTTTTAAGAACCTGATAAGGGACATGAAGTATCAGCTCGACAGGGCAGGCCCGAAAAAGGGACCCAGCATAGTTACCGCTGTTGTAAGGCCTGGAATAATAACAGACAAGATAACTAATGCGATAGCTACAGGGAACTGGGGAAGAGGAAGGGTAGGAATAACACAGCTTCTTGACAGGACAAACAGGCTTTCAACCATAAGCCACCTCAGAAGGATTCAGTCTCCTCTCAGCAGGACCCAGCCAAACTTTGAAGCCAGAGAGCTTCACGGGACCCAGTTCGGCAGGATCTGTCCTGTTGAGACACCTGAAGGAAGCAACTGCGGTCTGGTCAAGAACCTCGCTCTTTCAGCTGTAATATCTGTTAACCACGACTTTGACCCGCTGAAAGAAAAGATAACCCCAGTACTAACGGGAAAGGGAGACAAAGTGTTTCTGGACGGAAGGCTAATAGGGTTTACAGATGCTGAAAAGACTGCAAAGAAGCTCAGAGAAATGAGGAGGAACGGCGAACTACCTTATGACGTAAGCATTTCCATCTACTTTCCGGCTGATCCTCGTGGAGAAAGGAGGCTGTTCATAAACGCAACAGCGGGAAGGGTGCTCAGACCTCTGATAATAGTCGAAAAGGGCAAGCCAAAGCTAACTGATGAGCACGTAGAAAAGATCGAAAACGGCGAAATTACGTGGAAGGATCTCATACGCCTTGGCGTTGTTGAGCTCCTTGACGCTGACGAAGAGGACAACATGCTCGTAGCGGTTGACGAATACCACATCACTCCAGAAACAACTCACATGGAGATCTACCCTCCGGCAATGCTCGGAGCAGTGGCTTCGATAATTCCATACATTGAATACAACCAGTCCCCAAGGAACACTTACGAGTCTGCTATGGCTAAGCAGGCTCTTGGCTTCAGCGTTGCAAACCTGAACCAAGCGCTTTACGTCAGGAGTCATCTTCTTGAGTACCCGCAGAAACCGCTTGTAACGACCAAGGCATTCAACCTCCTCAACCTTAACGAATCTCCTATTGGCTTTAATGCTGTAGTTGCGATCATAAGCTTTGAGGGTTACAACATTGAAGACGCAATAATAATGAACCGGGCCAGCATCGAAAGGGGTCTCGGCAGGTCTTTCTTCTACAGACTTTATGAAGCCGAAGCTCAGCAGTACCTCGGAGGACTAAAGGACAAATTCGAGGTTCCCCTGCCGGAGAGCAACGTGAGGGGTTACAAAGGTGAAAAGTACTACAGGAACCTCCAGTCCGATGGCGTCGCCTATCCGGGAGCTGAAGTGAAAGGAGGAGACGTGCTTATAGCGAGGCTCAGCCCACCAAGGTTCAGCGAAGAGTACAAGGGAATCGAAATAAAGGGGCTTTACATGAGGGACACATCTGTTTCCATGCGTCCTAGCGAAAACGGAGTCGTCGACACAGTGGTCATGTCAGAAAGCGTTGAAGGTAACCGCATGTACAAAGTCAGAGTCAGAGACCACAGGATCCCCGAGCTCGGAGATAAATTTGCTTCAAGGCACGGCCAGAAAGGCGTTGTAGGGATGATCGTTGATCCTGAGGACATGCCGTACACAGAAGACGGCGTAATTCCAGACATAATAATCAACCCGCACGCTTTCCCTTCAAGGATGACGGTTGGTCAGTTCCTTGAGTCCATAGCTGGGAAAGCTGCAGCGCTGAGGGGCAAAGAAGTGAACGGCACCCCGTTTGAGGGTGAGGACGTTAAAGACCTCGGGGAAATACTAAAGCAGTACGGCTTCTCCCCTACAGGTAAAGAAGTTATGTACGACGGTGTTACTGGCAGAAAGCTTGAAGCCCAGATATTCATAGGCGTAGTTTATTATCAGAAGCTTCACCACATGGTGGCTGACAAGATACACGCTAGGGCAAGGGGACAGGTTCAGATGCTAACGAGACAGCCAACTGAAGGCAGGTCAAGAGGAGGAGGTCTGAGGTTTGGTGAGATGGAGAGGGACTGCCTCGTAGCATACGGCGCAGCTATGGTCCTTAAGGATAGATTGCTTGAAGAGTCTGACAAAACAACAGTTTACGTGTGCACAAAGTGCGGCCTGCTGGCACACTATAACGCTAAGACTAAGAAGTTAGAATGTCCCCAGGACGGTTCTGATGTAAGGATCGTGCCTGTAAACGTGGCATACGCTTTTAAGCTGCTTTTGCAAGAGATAATGAGTCTTGGAATTGCGCCAAGGGTTAAGGTTAAGGAGGAGGTTTAAGATATGAGCGAAAACGTGTTTTTAAACAGGATCGGCGCGATAAAGTTCGCGCTCATGTCTCCTGCTGAAATAAGGAAGTACGCTGTCGTTGAAATTACCGTCCCAGAAACTTATGACGAGGACGGTATGCCTGTACAGGGAGGCCTTATGGACAACCGCCTCGGGGTTCTTGAACCGGGGCAGAAATGCGGAACCTGCGGGAACACTGCAAGCAACTGCCCAGGGCACTTTGGATATATTGAGCTTGCTGAGCCTGTACTGCACATAGCTTTTGTAGACGATGTGAATAAGTTCCTCGTAACTACGTGTAAAAAATGCGGAAGGCTTCTTCTGCCCGACGACGAAATCGAAGCTTACAGGAAGCAGCTCGAGGATTCTCATAACAACCCCGTTGTCCTGCAGAAGATTACTAAAGAAATAGTAGCTAAAGCAAAGAAAACAAAGATCTGCCCGCACTGCGGCGCTAAAAAGCTTGAAGTTGAGTTCACAAAGCCCCATACTTTCCACGAAATAACTGAAGATGGTGCTCCAGTAAGGTTGATGCCAACTCAGATCAGGGAATGGCTTGAAAGGATTCCAGATTCAGATGTAGAGGTCCTTGGCTACGATCCAAGGTCAGCCAGACCTGAGTGGATGGTCCTGCAGGTACTTCCTGTTCCACCTGTTTCAGTAAGGCCAAGCATTATACTCGAAACTGGAACGAGGTCTGAAGACGATCTGACCCACAAGCTGGTTGACATACTCAGGGTAAACCAGAGGGTTGCTGAATCAAAGGAATCCGGGACACCCCCGCTTATCATTCAGGATTTAGCGGATCTTTTGCAGTACCACGTCACAACTTATTTTGATAACGAAGTTTCAGGCATTCCTCAGGCCCATCACAGGTCAGGGAGGCCTTTAAGAACACTTGCGCAGAGGCTTAAAGGGAAAGAAGGAAGGTTCAGGGGGAACCTTTCTGGAAAGAGAGTTGACTTCTCAAGCAGGACCGTCATTTCTCCAGATCCAAGCATAGACATGGCAGAAGTTGGTGTGCCTTACGAAATAGCAAAGAGGCTTACAGTGCCCGAAAGGGTAACTCCGTGGAACATCGAGTTTTTGAAGGAGCTAGTGAAGAACGGACCGGACACCTACCCAGGGGCCAACTACGTAATAAGGCCAGATGGGATCAAGATAAGGCTTGATTATGTTCAGGACAGGGAATCTCTGGCGAACAGTTTAACATATGATTACGTCGTTGAAAGGCACCTGATGAACGGAGACGTCGTGCTTTTCAACAGGCAGCCTTCACTGCACAGGATGTCCATCATGGCCCACTTTGTAAGGGTCCTTCCCGGGAGGACTTTCAGGCTGCACCCGGCTGTCTGCCCGCCTTACAACGCAGACTTTGATGGCGACGAGATGAACCTCCATGTTCCTCAGAGCCTTGACGCTCAGGCCGAAGCAAAACACCTCATGGCTGTTCAGAATCAGATCATTACCCCAAGGTACGGGGCTCCTATCATGGGAGCTATAAGGGATTACATAACTGGAGCTTACATGTTAACAAGGGACAAGACAAAGCTCAGCAGACAGGACGTTATGAATTTAGCATACGTAGGGGGATATAAGGGGGAAATACCCGAAAAAGAATATTATACCGGTAAAGAGCTGGTTTCTCTTTTCCTGCCCAAGGACTTTAACTTTGTAGGAACGTCCAAGTGGGTGGGTGGAGGGAAGAACGACATACTTGTTAAGAACGGGCAGCTGATTTCTGGAGTCCTTGATAAAGCTTCCCTCGGGGCTGAGGAACCAGACAGCATGCTTCACAGGATAACAAAAGACTACGGTCCAGAAACTTCAAGAAAACTGCTTAACTCTCTTCTGAAGATGTTCGTTGAGTACCTAACCCGCAGGGGCTTTTCCTACGGATACGATGAGCTTGAGATCCCCGAAAGCGTTAAGAGACAGCTCAAGGAAGTTGTTAAGGAAGCTTACGGGAACGTCCTCAACTATATAACTCAGTACAGGGAGAACAAGCTGCCCATACTCAAAGGCGTAAAGCCTGAAGACATGTTAGAAAACTACATAATGAACGAACTCAGCAAAGCAAGGGACAAAGCCGCAAAGATAGTTGAGAAAGTCATAAACGAAGAAAACAGCGGCTACATAATGGCAAGGAGCGGCGCAAGGGGAAGCAGCCTCAACCTCGGGCAGATGATGGCGATGCTCGGACAGCAGAGCATAAGGGGAAAGAGGATAACAAGGGGCTATACGATGAGGGCTTTGAGCCACTTCAAGAAAGGCGATATAACGCCTGAAGCTACAGGGTTCGTCAGCAGCTGCTTCAGGGACGGCCTGAACGTGCTGGAGTTCGTCTTCCACTCTATGGCTGGAAGGGAAGGACTCGTTGATACAGCTGTAAGGACCCAGCAGAGCGGTTACCTGCAGAGAAGGTTGATTAACGCTCTGGAGCACTTAAGGGTTGAGTACGATCTTACAGTAAGGGATCCAGAAGGCGGTATAATCCAGTTCACTTACGGTGAAGATGGCGTTGACGTATCAAAGAGCGATCACGGGCTTGCTGTAAACGTTAAGAGGCTCGTTGAGATCATAAAGACAACAGATTCAGGAAAACCAGCTTCAGAGCATTACATAAGGTCTGAGATAGATAAAGTTAAGGACCGGCTGAACCCGAAGCTCGTTAAAGACCTTGAAAACGCCCTCATAGGCTCAGGTTTAAGCCAGAAGGCAGTTACTGAAGTGTGCAACAAGACTGTTGAGAAGTACATCTACAGCCTTGTTGAGCCGGGTGAAGCTGTAGGTGTTGTTTCAGCTCAATCTGTGGGAGAACCCGGCACTCAAATGACCCTAAGAACTTTCCACTTTGCCGGAGTAAAGGAGAGGGACGTAACTTTAGGTCTCCCAAGGCTCATAGAGCTGCTTGATGCGCGCAAGGAGCCAACAACCCCGGTCATGGAGATCTATTTAGATGAAGAGTACAGGGCTTCAGCAGAAAAGGCCCAGGAGGTCGCAAGGTCCATAATATTCACAAAACTCGAAAACGTTGTATCTGATGTCGAAGTGGACCCTGCTGAGGGCACGATAGTTTTCACTATTTCTTCCCAGAAGCTTAAGGACAGGGGGCTGAGCGTGGAAGAAGTCGCTAAAGCTATAGAAGGAGGAAAGAGGAAGATAGAAATCTCAGGAAACCAGATAACTGTGCACGCCAACACTTACGAGCTTACTAGCCTTGAAGCTATCCAGAGGAAGATGCTTAACTCCAGGATAGGAGGTGTGCCTGGAATTTCCAACGCATCTGTTGTAAACAAAGAAGGTGAATGGATGATTGAAACTAGCGGTTCAAACCTATCTAAAGTCCTTGCAATACCCCACGTGGACACCACGAGGACGATTTCAAACAACATACATGAGGTTGCAACAGTGCTCGGCATAGAGGCCGCAAGGAACGTTTTGATCAAGGAAATAATCGAAGTGCTCAACGAACAGGGTCTCGAAGTAGACTACAGGCACATATCGCTCATAGCTGACATAATGACCAGCAGGGGAGTTGTTTTGCCAGTAGGAAGGCACGGGATAGTTGGCTTCAAAACAAGTGTTCTTGCCAAAGCCGCATTTGAAATAACAGTCCCAACAATAGCTGAAGCTGCAGCAAGGGGCCTTTCAGATGAGCTTTTAGGAGTAACAGAAAACGTTATAGTTGGCTCCACCATACCTGTAGGCACCGGAATGGTGCAGATATTCATGTAGGTGAAAAAAGATGGGGATGGATGAACTTTTAAAGGTAATTGCACAGGAAAAGAAGGTAGCCCTCGGACTGAAAGAAGTAAAGAAAGACTTAAAAATGATGAAGTTGATCGTTCTTTCCAAAGACTTGACAAAGGAGGAAGTTGATTCATTAACAACAAAGGACGCGAAGGTATTGGTCTACAACGGTTCCGCATACCAATTGGGCAGAGCTCTAGGTAGGAATCACCCAGTTAAGGCTCTGGGGCTCAGGAACCTGAACGAAAGAGTAGAGCTGGAACTAAAAAAGGTGAGCTGAACTGTCAGAAATCAAGTATACAAACGATGACATAAACTTCATGAAATTATTTTCATCGGTTTCTGGGGTTTTCCCCATGGACGTTATAAAGGACGACAGGTTCAACAGGATCATAGTTGTCGTTAAGAAGGACGACATTGCTAAAGCTATAGGAAAAGAAGGGAGCAACGTAACGTACATAAAGAAAACCATGAAAAAGGACGTTGTCATCGTTGGTTACACTGAAGACCTGACAGAATTCGTTAAAGGCCTTGTAGGCGAAAACGTGAACCTGAGCGTAAAAGAATCAACTTCTCCAAACGGCGGGAAAACAGTAATACTGCAGGTCCCCCAGGAACAGAAGGGCCTGGTCTTTGGGGCCAAAGGACAAAATATAGAAAAGATTAAGTTGTTGTTAAAGCGTTACTTTGATGTGTCTTATGTTAAGGTGGTTTAAAAATGGGAAAGAAAAAATCTCCGTTAGGTGAATTCGGCGCAAGAGGTCTCAAAAAGAAAAGGCAGAAGTTCAGGTGGTCGGACAAGTATTACAAGAGGAGGATGCTGAAGCTTGACGTCAAAGCGGATCCTCTGGAAGGGGCTCCGATGGCAAAGGGCATAGTCATAGAGAAGGTTGGAATAGAATCAAAGCAGCCAAACTCTGCCGTTAGAAAATGCGTGAGGGTGCAGCTGATAAAGAACGGAAAACAGATAACGGCATTCTTACCAGGGGACGGTGCCCTCAACTATGTTGATGAACACGATGAAGTTCTCGTGGAAGGTATAGGAGGTTCTCAGGGAAGAGCTATGGGCGATATCCCTGGAGTAAGGTGGAAAGTCGTAAAGGTCAACGGCGTGCCGTTAAACCTGCTCGTTCTAGGTAAAAAGGAGAAGCCGAAAAGATGAGCGAAAAAATTCTTCTGTTTGATAAATGGGACTTTTCAGAAGTACAGGTTAACGACGTCAGCCTCAAGCAGGTAATAAACATAAACCCTGTTTACTTCCCTCACTCTTTCGGGAGACATGCTGAGAAGAGGTTCGCCAAAGAAAGGGTAAACATAGTTGAGAGGCTTGCGAACAACCTCATGCACTATGGCAAGCTATGGGCAAAGAACACGGGCAGAATGGCCGGAAAGAAGCAGAAAGCTATAAACATAGTTAAGGCTGCATTTGACATGATTTACCTTAAGACAAAAAAGAACCCTATACAGGTTCTTGTTGACGCAGTGACAAACGCGGGTCCAAACGAAGACACGACGAGGATAAGCTACGGTGGTGTTGTTTACCACGTGTCCGTTGACGTTTCTCCAAACAGGAGGCTTGACCTGGCTCTCAGGTTCATATCTCAGGGAGTCAGGATGGCTTCCTGGAAGACGGGAAAGCCTATAGAGGAGGCTCTCGCTGAAGAGCTGATACTTGCAGCAAACAACGACCCGAGCTCTTACGCTATCAGGAAGAAACAGGAACAGGAAAAGATGGCCGCCGCCTCCAGGTAAGAGAAATGGAAAAGATCGTCCTAGACACAAGCGTCATAATAAACGGTTTTGTTTCTAGACTGATAGAAAAAGGGGAGATCAAAGAAGCTACCATAATAGTTCCCAGGGCAGTCATAGGGGAGCTCCAGAACCAAGCAGCCAAAGGCCTGGAAATAGGGTTTAAGGGCCTTGAAGAGCTTAAAAAGATAAGGGAGCTCAGCTTAAAGAACAACATAAAGTATACAGTAAAGGGATCCCTGCCTTCTCTCGAAGACATCAAGCTTGCACATTCAGGAAGGATAGACTACATGATACTTGAAATTGCTAAGAAGAACGGTGCTACGCTCTACACATCAGATTATGTCCTCCATCTGGTTGCAGAAGCTGAAGGCGTAGCTTCAAAGCACATGGTCCCTGAAAGGGAAAAAAGGCCCATGCTTATAGAAAAGTACCTGGAGGAAGACGTCATGAGCGTCCACTTGAAAGAGAACGTTCCCCCTTACGTGAAGAGGGGTAAGCCAGGAGACTTCAGGTTGGAAAAGGTCTCAGACCAACCGGTTACAGCTAGCGAGCTCGAGGAGATGATATCGGAGATAAACGAAAGGGCAAGAATAGAACCAAACTCTTTCATAGAAATGAAAACAGGTGGAGCTACTGTGATCCAGCTCGGAAACTACAGGATAACAATAGCCAGACCGCCTTTTTCAGATGGGCTTGAAGTAACTCTCGTGAGGCCGATAATAAAGCTAACGCTTGACGACTATAACGTTTCTCCAGTTCTCAGGCAGAGGCTCGAAAAGGCAGAGGGAATAATAATAGCCGGCCCCCCGGGTTCAGGCAAATCAACGCTGGCTGCTTCTCTTGCTGAGTTTTACACAAAGAAAGGAAAAGTGGTTAAGACCCTTGAATCCCCCAGAGACCTTCAGGTTGGCCCCGAAATAACCCAGTACGCCCCACTTGAGGGGGACTTTGAGAAGACGGCTGAAATACTTCTTCTCGTAAGGCCAGACTACACGATTTTTGACGAAGTCAGGAAGACACAGGACTTTACAGTTTACGCTGACATGAGGTTGGCCGGCGTCGGAATGGTCGGTGTGGTTCATTCGAGCAGCCCGATAGACGCGGTTCAGAGGCTCATTGAAAGGATCGACATAGGCATGGTTCCAAGAATAGTTGACACGGTTATATTCCTGCAGAGCGGTCAGATAAAGACTGTATATGAGCTGAACCTCTCAGTCAGGGTTCCGACTGGAATGTCATCAGAAGACCTTGCAAGGCCTGTTGTTGAAGTGAGGAACTTTGAGACAAAGCAGCTTGAATACGAAATATACATGTACGGTGACGAAAAGGTCGTAGTCCCGGTTGGAGCAGTAAAGAACAAGATAGAGGAGATGATTTCTCAGTACGACAAGGGAGCAGTGATCGAAATAGGTAAGAAAAACGTCATAATAAGGGTTAACAGGGACGTCATAGGCAAGATCATAGGAAAAGGCGGAGAAAATATAGAGAAAATAGAAAAAGAAGTAGGAAAAAGGGTAATAATAAAGCCCAAAAAGGATTGAATGATTATCAAAACGAACAATTTTAAGCGAAGCATTTTTTAAGAGCTTCGTAAAAAATATTTTATGAATTATAAGGTCTTACTGACGGCAGACAAGACCCTCTTCAGCGAGTACAGGAACATCCCTTTGCTTCAGTTCCTTGGGTGTGCGCCTGCTGAAAAGGTCCCCAAGGTTGTATTTGACGCCCTTTCGCCCTACACTGAGCTTCAGGACGGGCTTCCGATAAAGGCGCCGTATGATGTGAGGCTCGTTGAAAGCGTTCTGGTTGACCACCTTGGAAGGGACAATGTCCTCGTTGTAACTCCAAAGAATATAGAGAGGTACATAGATGAGAACACAAAGGTTGTAGGGGTTTCAACGATGGATCCCCTGGGTCTGGGCCCGGTTACGATGATGTTTACCAACGGAGGAAGGGACACAGGGTATACAAAGTTCTACTTTTACCAGCTTCTAAGAAAGTTGAACATGCTGAGGAACGTAGATGGAAAGAGGTTTAAGATAGTTGTAGGGGGTCCGGGCACCTGGCAGATAGAGATAAGGAAAAAAGCAATGGACGAGCTCGGCATCGACCACCTGGTCGTTGGAGAAACTGAGCACGTATTGCCACAGTTAATGGACGACATAGTTGAAGGCAGGGCTGAAAGGATAATAAAGGTGAACAGCTACCCGAGGATCGATCAGATACCGCTGATAAAGGGGGCAACACTTCACGGCCTTCTTGAAGTTAACAGGGGGTGCGGGAGGAACTGTGAATTCTGTTTGCCAAACCTCAGAAGCGCCAGAAACCTGCCTATAGATCACATAATAAAGAACATAAGCGTGAACGTGAAGAACGGGGAGCACAGCGTATGGGCCCAGAGCGAGGATATATTCCTTTACAACCTTGAAGATCACAGGTACATGAACCCGAACTGGGAAGCACTGATCGAGCTTTTCGGCGCGATTGTGAACGCAGAAGGCGTAAAGCACACAAACCCGACTCACGGGACGATCTCAGCTCCCGCTTCTAACCCAGAAAAGTTCAAAAGGCTTTCAGAAGTCATGAAGGCCTCGCCGGATAACATAATAGGCCTTCAGCCTGGACTTGAAACTGGTTCTGTAAAACTGGTCAAGCAATACATGCCAAGGAAGGCCCTTCCATTTTCAGCCGAGGAATGGCCTGAAGTCGTCTTTGAAGGTACGAAAGTACTTAACGAAAATTACTGGGTTCCGGCTTTCACTGCTATCGTGGGTTTTCCCGGGGAAACTGAGGACGACGTCCTTGATACTATAAGGCTGATAGACAGGATGGAAAGGGAGCTGCCCGAAAAGATTGGGGAGAAAGCCCACTGGACGGTAACAGTTCTAAGCTTTGATCCTCTTGCCGCTCTATCTGAGACAGAGTTCTTTGACGTAGAGTCCCAGCTTACAGAAATGAGGTTCTACCTTATTTACAGGACGTGGAGACACACTGTGCTTGAAGTTGAAAAGTTCCTGCCCCATATAGTCAAGAACTCTCTAGCGAAGGGAATACTCACAAGGTTCTTCAGGTACGGTTCAAAGAAAGTGCTCGACGCCCTTGGGGCGTGGGGCAAACAGAGAGGTTACGACCCAGAAAAGGCTTTAACCATAACCGCGTGAGCCTTCTCATTAAAAATAAAAAGCTAACTTTTCTTTGTCCTGAATCAATTCAAACGTAGATAAATGAATCAAGATCCAGCTGCTGGTCAGAGAAAGCGAATGCCCTGAAACCAAGGCTTCTGAGCTCTTTTGCAAGCTCCCTATCAAACCCGTGCACTGTTATAACTGTTTCAGGGTTAACTTTTTTTATAAAGTTCAGCAGCTCATCGTGGTCAGCGTGGTCGCTGAGAGGAACGGCATACCTGCTTATAACTCTGGCCCATCCAGTGAACCTTATGCTGTAGTAGACGTTCTCAACGTCTTCATAAGTAGGGGCAACGTAAACAAATGGGGTTTCCGGTAGCTCTGAAGATCTTTCTACGATCTTATCAGGCACCGGTATCTTTATCCCGAACTTCCTGTAAACGGAGTTCATCTTTTCTATGTTTTTATGAACTATCAGTGGCCTCCATGTTTGAAAAAGGTATTCTATTAGCTGGGCTTTCCCCAGCGTGTAGCCGTGCAGAGAAACGCCCATCCCTGCATCGTAAGCTTCAGATATCATCTTCATCACGCTCTCTATTACAGATGCTGTCGGGGGGAAAGAGTACCCTTTTTTGCCGTACGTGCTTTCAACTATGAGGACCTTTACGTTAAAAGGTTCGAGCTTTTTTAAAAACCCCCTGTCTCTCTGGGAGAAGTCCCCTGTGTACATTATTTCGTTTTTGCCGATGACTATCGCCCTTGAGCCAAGGATGTGGCCAGAATCAACGAGCTTTATGTCCTCGTACTGCTCTATGAATCTTGGTATCTTGACGCCCCTTTCAACGGCCAGATCAACCGTTTCCCTCGAAGCCAGAACAGTGTTCTTTTCCCTCTTCAGCAGATGGTCCATGTGAGCATGGGAAACAAAGGTAATATCAGCCTTCACGTTTTCTTCTGGGTCAAGCGCTATGACCTTTTCTGAGTGCTTAACTAGTATCCCTGACCTGCTGAAAGCTATCTTGTTATTAATCATTTATAAAATGGACAGGATCTTGAAAGCGTACGAAAGTTTCAGGTCGACCCCTAGAACATCCTTAAACTTTATCGCGTCCATGACTATGCTGAAGACGCTTATCATATCGCTCAGGGCGTTCCCCTGTCCCTTCATCTTTCTGCTGAGATAGTCGTAAGCCTTCCTGTAAGGCAGAAAGTAGTTCTTTAATTTCACCATGTATTTCCTGACATCAAGGTCATTTTCATACAGTATCTTTGCTGATATCATGCTAGGAAGTATTCCTTCCCCTAAAAGCGGGTAAACTGTTCCAGCAGCTTCCCCAACAGCAACCGCGTTCATAAAATATAACGGGTTCATGTACTCTGGCGGCAGGAGCCTTATGGCTTTACCCATCCTTGAGCCTTCTATTGTTTCTCCCCCGTATTTTTTTATGAATTCGATGACCTTTTCTTCGTGGTTCAGTCTCACATCTCCTGCGCCAACGAAGAACTCCTTTTCAGATAACGGGAAATACCACAGATAGCCTGAATAACCGCTGAAAGGTTCAATGTAGAAGTCGTCAAAAGGCGGGTTTTCAAACTTTACCCTGTACTCTATAGTTGGAACAAGGAAGTCCAACTCAGGCTTTCCCACAAGGACCCTGTTAGGCCCTGTTGCGTCAACCGCCAGCCTGTACCTCGATTCAAGGTATCCTCTGTCAACCCTTGTACCAAAGTGCACCTTTGTGTTCTTTGCCAGATCCTTAAGAAGCCTGGGTTTATCAAAAGTGCTCAGACCATACGCATCAAACTCGATTATTTTCTTCTTCCATCCCACAAGGATCTTTTTCCCTCGATGCAACACATAATCATCGAAGTTTATACCTACCGCCTTTGTGAGATCCTTCATGCTGTAATAACCTGTTCCCCAAGCACATACAGATGTAAACCTGTCTTCTTTCTGAGCTTCATAGATCTCAGCCTTATCCTGCAGAAGAGCTCCAAGATAAGCTCCCGCTGGTCCAAGCCCTGCTATACCTATTGCTGGCATTCCCTATTCACCGCTTGTAAAAGAAATAAATGACAGAGAATTTAAACGATTTGTACAAATCTTAAAGCTAAAATCAACAAGTTCAAAGTTCAATCCTGAGATCATGATACTTTCTTGGTTAAGTAAATTAATAAACCCTGCTCAGCCTCTCCTGCTTTCGTTCATTATTTCGTATACTTCACTTTCGTAGGGCAGGTTTTCAACAAGGTCCTTCCTTTCTCTTTTCCTCGAAACCAGAAAAGCCCCCGCCGCGTTCGCGAACTCAGCAGCATAGAAAGGGTCTTCCCCTTTGCCGATCATGTATGCGAAAGCTGCGTTCCATGCGTCCCCGGCTCCAGTTACATCAATTGGCTTAGTCGTATAAGCAGGGATGATCTTTTTCTTCTGCTTTGTTGCTATAAATGACCCGTTTTCACCCAGCGTTACTGCCACAACCTCTACATGATTGAGGTATTTATCAGCCAAAGCTTCCATGTCAACCTTATCTTCGGGACTGTAGCCTGACATCACTTTGAACTCTGATTCGTTAGGCGTTATCGCTGTTATTCCGTCGAGCTCTTCAGGGCTCAGCCTTACAGCAGGAGCAGGGTTGAGCACTGTTTTCCCTTTAGACGCAGCCTTTTTAATAGCGTACATGGCTATTTCCGGGTTTACTTCAAACACTGTCAGGAAGACATCAAAGCTTGACCGTTCAAGAGCTCGGTCTACCATTTCGCTGTTTATTTCCTCGTTTGCGTTCCTGGCTATGACTATTGCGTTAGAGCTGTCAGGAAAAAGAAAAACGAAAGCAATGCCCGTGCCTTTCTCTGAAAATTTCACGTTATTTGTGTTCAAACCCTCTTCTTTCCACTTCTTTATCGCCAAATCTCCAAATGCGTCCTTGCCGATTGACGCTATTATGCTTGTTCTGCAGCCAAGCCTCTGAAGCGCTATAGCCTGGTTTGAACCCTTTCCCCCGTGCTCAATCCTGAATTCTTCAGCAGCTATCGTTTCCCCGATTGCAGGCATCCTTTTAGTTCTGGCAACAAACGTTGCGTTGTAGCTAGCCAAAACTAGGGAATTCATGTTATCATGATTATAAACAAAGGATATAATTCTTTTTGATGATAAAGCGGATCAAATCTGAACAAAAAGGATAAAAATACACGGGTTTTTAAATATAAATGCGGGCCGGTAGTTCAGCGGTAGAATGCTCCCGTGGCATGGGAGAGGTCGGGGGTTCGAGTCCCCCCCGGTCCATAGCGGGGGTCGCCTAGCCTGGTCAATGGCGCGAGGCTTAGAACCTCGTCCCGTTGGGGTGCGTGGGTTCAAATCCCACCCCCCGCAACGGGCCCGTAGCGCAGCCTGGATAGCGCGGCAGCCTCCTAAGCTGTAGGTCGTGGGTTCGAATCCCACCGGGCCCGCTTAAAAGATTAAGGTTTCCACCACTCGAGCCCTATCAGAAAAGGCTTTTCCCCGGTTACAGCGAATATGTACTTTTTCTTTACAGATCTGGCGAGCCTTCCAGCCAGAACTATCTCCGAGACAGATAGAAACTTCTCAGGGTTCGTAACTGTAAGTATGTATGGCGCGTGCTCGATGCCAGGGCCTTTTCTGTATACTGCGAAGTCTCCACCGAACTTTATTCCGGGGAGAACAACATAACCGTGATCTCTGAGGAACGAATAAACAGCGTATTTTTCCTCGAGGTCCTCATACGTATTTCGAAAGAACTCTATGAGCTTCGCTGTGCTCAGCTTTTTGCTGCCCTCATAAACTTCAAGCTTCCTTTTTTCTGAAAGGTAAATGCTTTCAACAGGATCAAGTACCAGGGGTTCGTTAAAAGGTCCTTTGGGTTTCTTAACGTTCATCGGCTTCCCGAAGAACCCAGAAAAATATATCCTGTTAGCTTCATCATAGTCCCAGATTATCACGTACCTGTCAGAAAGAACGCCCTTGGCTGGAGAAATCAAAGCCCTATCGAAACTATCATTATTGAGTCAGATATCGAAAGAACGAGGTCCGATATTTCGTCGATCCTTTCCAGAATGTCCTTTATCAGTATGTAAAGTTTTGCGTCGTTCACGTTGTTGAACGCATCGATTAGAGTTTGCCTGTAAACGTCGTCTATCTCCTTTTCAATCCCTTCTATGGCCGGAAGCATGTCTACCGCTTTTTCTGGGTTGATCTGAAGCATCTTCACCATGTCGTTGAGCTTTATTATCATTTCAATCAGCTTGTCAGTCAGCCTGGAAAAAGGCTCGCTGAAACCGTACTTAGAATACTTGTCCGGCGTCAGCTGTTTTAACCTAAAGGCTGTCCCTTCTATGAGGTCCATCAGGTCTTCAATCTGATAAGCAGCCCTCATTATGTCTTCTTTGTTTATTATCATGCTCCCCATTTCAGCCAGGCTCCTTGTAAGAGCCCTTCTGTAGCCCTTTACGTCTTCAGCCGCCCCCTTAATCTTCATGTAGCTGTCATCAGCAGACCTGCTGTCGCTGAGCATCCTCGAAAATTCCCTTATGGCGTCTACTGACTTCCTGCATTCATCAGTGAGCACAGCAAGTATCTTCCTCTTTGCCTGGATCTCGGGTTCTCCTACATACAATTTTATTCTGATAGATTATTATCCATATAAAAATATAAACGTTTGTGAGTTTTATGCAGCGGACAACTCTGCACAGTCATTTTTGAAACCTTATTCACGTTAAGGGAGGATTAAAGTTATAAGCACAGTAAACGTATATATAGTTGAACAAAAAATGTTCAGAATATTCTTATCGTTTATCATAACTTATGCGAGCCTCAATTATGGTTACTGGACAGTATTCCCTCTGATCGTGTCTCTGATCGGGCTTTTCTACGGAGCTTACATGGCTCGCTGGGTCTTAAAACAGGACGCGGGTACAGATTACATGCAGAGGATAAGCTCGCTAATCGCTTCCGGAGCAAGGGCATTTCTTTCCAGAGAGTACAAAACAGTGCTCCCGGTCGGCGCTGTGCTGGCTTTCCTAGTTGGTGTAGTTTATTATTATGGTTTCAGCAGCGGGCTCATAGCTTTGATGGCTGTCGTTTCATTTGCTCTTGGCGCTCTCGGGAGCGGGCTTGCCGGGTACATCGGTATGTACATAACTACGAGGAGCGCTTCGAGAACTGCTCAGGCAGGAAAGAAAAACGGCCTTGGCGGAGCTCTGAGCGTCTCATTCAGGGCAGGAAGCGTTATGGGCACGATACTCGCGAGCATAGCTCTGCTGGTAATTTCTGTACTCTTCCTGATGTTCGGCTGGTCTCAGTTCTGGGCAGAAGTTCTCATACCTGTAGCTTTCGGGGCAAGCCTGATGAGCCTCTTCATAAGGGTTGCTGGCGGTATATATACGAAGGCTGCTGACTGGGGCGCTGATATAGTTGGAAAGGTTGAAGCCGGAATCCCAGAAGACGACCCCAGGAACCCAGGAACAATAGCTGACAACGTTGGAGACAACGTTGGAGATGTCGCCGGTATGTCAAGCGACGTGTACGAAAGCCTTGTCGTTGTGGTTACAGGGTCCATGTTCATAGCTTCTGTATTTGGCATGCAGGACAGGTATTATGTTCTCCCGCTGTTCATCGTTTCTTCAGCGCTACTGAGCACCATGATCGGATTGCAGGTAGTAAGGGGGCGAGCTGAAAACGCTGAAGGAGTAATGAAAAAGCTCAACCTTTCGCTTTATTCAGTAACAGTAATAACAGCTGTCCTTGTTTTATTCTTTCTTTACTACCTCTTCGGGCTTAACTCCCAGTCCCTTGCCCTCTGGGTATGCGACATACTCGGCATGATAACAACGATAATAGTCCTTCACATTACAGAATATTATACACATTACACTCACAAGCCGGTGAAAGACATAGCTAGACAATCAGCAATAAGCCCTTCAAACGTAATAGTGACAGGTTACTCATACGGGCTGATGAGCGCAGTACCTGTGCTGCTTACAGTTTCAGCTGTGCTCGGTATAAGCTTCTATCTAGGTTACTTTGTTCTCGCTTATCCTACAGCTGTTACAGCTGGAATCTACGGAACTGCGGTCGCTTCAACGGGCCTGCTATCGATGGCCGGAATAGTGATAACCCTTGACTCATTCGGCCCAGTGTCTGACAACGCTTCGGGACTCGCTGAAATGGCCGGCCTTACCGAAGACGTCAGAAAACACACTGACACGCTTGATGCCATAGGTAACACGACAAAGGCTACGACAAAGGGATACGCCATAGCTTCAGCCGGCCTTGCGGCCATAGTCCTTTTCATCGGTTTCGTTTACGAAGTCGTTAAGAGATTTTACCCCGGTTATTCAGTTTCAAGCATAATACAGGTTGCATTTTCCAGCACATCTGTGCTAAACCCGGATCTCATAATAGGGGCTTTTCTAGGGGCCGTGCTCGTTTACACCTTCAGTAGCAGGACTCTGAGCTCCGTGAGCAAAACGGCCATGGAGCTGGTGCAGGAAATCAGGAGACAGTTCAGAGAGATACCGGGCATCCTTGAAGGCAAATCAAACCCCGAGTATGAGAGAGCGGTAGACATAGTAACAAGGCACGCTCTTTCAGAGTTCATGCTCCCCGGGCTTTTAGCTGTAATACTTCCTGTTGTCGTGGGAATATTCCTGGGCTGGATAACGCTTGTGGGCCTTATCATGGGGACAATAATAGTGGGCTTTCCTAGAGCACTTCTCATGGCAAACGCTGGCGGAGCCTGGGACAACGCAAAGAAGTTCATAGAAGCAAACGGGGACCCTTCTTTAGGTGGAAAGGGAAGCCCCGCTCACAAGAACGCTGTAGTAGGAGATGTAGTTGGAGATCCTTTCAAAGACACTACAGGGCCTTCATTAAACCCTCTCATCAAAGTCGTCAATACAGTTTCGGTGGTTTTTGCAGCGGCCATTGTAATGCTTGACAAGCTTCTAGGAACATATACGGTATTCCTCTCCTTTAACCTTCCAGTTCTGATCAACCATCTCCTTTGCCTTTTGATCTGAATCTATTTTTCAGGTTATTATCAAATTTTATTAGCTCTCTTTTTTATACAGATTACATGATAGTTGGTGTAGGAACCTCAAACAACCTGAAGGTTGAAGCAACTCTGGAAGCTTTCAGGATCTTCTTTAGCGACGTGAGCGTAAAAGGCGTTGAAGTCGACCCTGAAGTTCCTGCCCAGCCGTTTAACGAGATGCTATTTACAGGTGCAAAGAACAGGGCGTTAAAATCTCTGAAGATCGTTAACGCTGACTTCGGCGTTGGAATAGAGGGCGGAGCGCTTGAGCTCTACGGGAACAGGTTCATAACCACTGCAGTCTGTATAGTTAGAAAGGACGGCGTTCTTTCTTACGGAATGACTGGGAGCTTTCCTGTCCCTGACAGCGTGTGGACAGAGTTAAAAGAAGGAAGGGAGCTGGGAGACGTTATAGACAGCATGACCGGCATGAAGGACCTGAAAAAAGGTCTTGGGGCGATAGGCATCTACACTAAAGGTAAGGTAACCAGAAAGGACTATCTCAGGGAAGGCGTCATAATGGCGCTCGTCAGGTTTACAGCTGATGAAAACTGGTTTTAACAACTTTTCAGAAAGGTAAATATAACTTTTAATAAAAGATCTGAACGTGTCCTAT
>JAVBJD010000132.1 GCA_030756715.1 Conexivisphaerales archaeon | reverse complement strand
AAAGCCAGGACAGACAGTCCCGCTCTCAAGCCAGGTAGTTAACAGGCTGAACAGGATATTCTCAAACCTAACGGTAGTTTCCTCTTCGCTTACTTACAAAGGGAACCTGACAAGCTTCAGCATAACCGTAAAGAATAACGGAAACGAGCCAGTAGTCGTATATGCAGTAAGGCTCTTCGGAGAGTGGCAGACCCAGATAAACGCCGAATTTAACTCAAGTCAGTTTGAGCACTCAGGGTTCAACTTCAGCAATATATTCTCACAGGGGGTTCCTGCTGGGTTCAACGGAACTATGACGCATAGCATGCCTGTTGTCTTTTTCGTGATCAACAACACTCTGCAGCCATTCCCCAACGCTCCAGTAAACCCGCACAGGCTGCACTTCTTTGGGATGTTTAAGCACATGAGGCCTTTCAACTTCACTCCTAACTTCCAGTTCAACGAATCAGAGTTCAACTATACACCTCCGGTTTGGCACGGGGATTTCGGAATAATAGTTCAGCCCGGTCAGTCAGTAACTCTGAACTTTACAGGAGTAATAACACCGCTCTGGCACGGCTGGCACTTCAGAAGCCCGTGGTTCACAAAGATTGATATATACACAGTTCCAGTAAACGGGTATCAGTATCAAATAAAGCTCATGAGCGTTCCGCCAAGCAATTCAACTTATTACGTAACCGCAAAAGAAATTTAATTTTTTAATTACAATTTTTTTGATTATAGATCGCTGTATTTGTCGATATGTTTAACCGTAATCGCGCTTCTTATACAGCTTTAATTCTAACAAATCAGCATTTTAAAGCTTATTAAAAACGTTAAATGCCCTTTAGCTATCTTGATGATTATATTTTACAAAGTAATTTTACAGTTATGGGTTATGGAAAATTCTGTAAAAATTTTAAAATTGACGAAACAAACTGTAAGACAGCGTTTTTTATATACGGAACTTTGAAGCAAAAGTTTGAAGAATATGTTTCAAAAGGTATGGCCAAGTTAATTGGAGAAGGCTACATATCTGCAACCCTTTACGATCTGAGGGAGTATCCAGGTGCTGTTAAAGAATGTGGTAATAAAAA
>JAVBJD010000052.1 GCA_030756715.1 Conexivisphaerales archaeon | reverse complement strand
TCATCTTTTCCCTGAGAGAGCTTTCTGGGTCTGCATATGATATGTAAGTGCATTTGTCCTTTTCAGAACATGCCTTTAAGGCTAAGTAAGTTTTCCCAATCCCCGGGGGTCCTTCAATCAAAGAAACATATCCTGGGGTGGTCAGAATATCGACCACGTTTCTCATGCTTTTTGCTTATCATCCTGAATATTTACGGTTTACGTGCTTCTTTGCTAGAAACCGTAAAAATACGCTTTTAAAAGATAAACAATTTATCTAAAGCGTATTATTGCGGAACATGTAAAATTGCAACAATTAATATCGTTATAATGACTCACGAATAAAATTGCTGCTTTAATAATGAAAAACTTTTAATTTTCCTTGTGTTAACACAAAAATTGATATTGATAATAAAAATCCCGAGGAATATACTGGATGAAATCTTGAACAATGTGTCCAAAAATAAGCCAATCGAGGCCGTTTCATTTATTTTAGGGTATGAAAAAAATGGCATTTATGTAGCCAGAGAAATCATAAATGTTAAAAATTCTCTTAATTCCGCATCTGAGTTTTACGTGGACCCAAATGATCTTTTAAATATATATAAGAAGGCTGAAGAAAATGGGATGCAAATCGTGGCCATTGTTCACAGTCATCAAGGTCTGCCCGTTCCTTCAGCAACAGACATCAAGTACATGAAGCTAAACCCATATGTATGGATAATAGTATCTATGACAGATCTTAAACTGCAAGCCTACAAGCTGAACGAAGAAAAGCTGGAAACTGTTAACATAATAATATCATTATAATATTATTATGTTAAATAGATCGAGGCGTGCGTTAAAGTATCAGTTACCGATCTAAACCTGGTCCCGTTTCCGAGGTAGAACTTTGTGAACCATTCGTAAACGTGAAGCCTCAGAGATTGGATGTAAACTATTAACCCCTCAAGGGCCATTATTCCGAGGTTTCCGAATACAATTAACGGCCATGATACAGCTCCCATTGCAACTGTTGCGTTGAGCGTTTTCATCAGTACTATGTGAACTAGGAAAAGTATTGCAAGCCTGCTGTAGCTTATCGTGTTGGCAAGAAACTCTATTACTATGAACATGAACTGTATTGAAGCGTCTAGCGGGTTTTCTCTCCTTACAGTGTAAAACAGGAAAATGAATATAGAAGCCGCTGTAACTGGCACGGTAACAGAGCTCAGTATTCTGTTCGGTACGTTGATGAGCGCAGCCCTTCCTGCAAACAGGTTGAACGAATAATTACCTCCTATTATGCTCAGGCCTATGAAAACAGCCCCTATATAGGCTATCAGTACAGGGAGTTTTTCAAGGAACGCTTCTTTTCTGTCCTTTTTAAGGGTCTGTTTAAAGTCCAGGAAATATCCTGAAGTAAGGTGAAATATACCTATCAGTATGGCTACTGATAGCATGGTTAGTATTGCGCCGGTTGTCAGAGAGCTGAACGATTTCAGGACTGCAAGCTTCTCAAGGAAAGACCCCGCAAAAGGTATTGCGGATACCTCAAAGCCAAAAAATTCACCCGCAAGCAACCCCATGATTGTAGCCGACGCTCCAAAGGAAGCAAGCATTGCTCCCCATTTCCTCTTGTTTTTCCATCCCCTCAGATATATCAGGAGTCCTAGAGCAAAAAGCACAAGCCCCTGACCTGCATCCGGGAACATGAAACCAAAGAAGAAAGGAAAAACTAAAGATATTATGGGCGTGGGGTCAATTTCGTACCTTCCCGGAACTCCCTGGGTTTCTGTAAGCGGATCGAAGTTTTTCATGTATATAGGATTTTTGAGCTCCACCTCATCAGCGTCTGAAAGTCCCCCGATTATCGTTATGTCCTTAAATGCTTCATAGAACCTGCGAAGGTCAGACCTGAGTATTTCGACCTTTGAAATTATAAACCTGCCTGCCGGCATTCCTATTTCAGAAACCTCTTTAAGAACCTGAAGAGATTCGAGGGCCGCGTTTATTTCGTCTTCAAGCGCTATTTTTAAATTCAATACATCATCGCTCAGCGCTTTAAACCTGTTCTGCAATTCAGATATTTTTTTCGAAAGTGAGTTAAGCATGTCCTCTGGGGAGCCAGCCGGCGGTTGCAGTTCGACTAAACCCTTTGTATATGCCGCCTGTTCTATTTCTTTTGCTTTTTCAGACTCTGCGTAAACTACAATAAGGTATTCGTTTTTGTCCCTCTGTACAACAGCGCTCAGACAGCATTCGAACTGAACAGGTTCCTTGGAAGTATAAAACTTGACTGCGAACCTTTTCAAACTACTTATAAACGTAAGATCAGTTTTGATGCCCTTAAAGGGGAGAAGCTTGGAGTATTCATTTTTCAGATTTGTAAGCTCAGATTCTGTCTTTTCGAGCTCCTGCAACTTTTCATTCAGCTTATAAGCAGCGCCCATAACCTTCTGCTTTATATCGTTCAAAATTTCGTTAAGGTTTGAACCTTTAAATTCAAACCTCTTTATCGTTTTCCCCTCTATGATCTCGGTATATCCTAATTCTGGCCTGATCTCCGCTCTTTCAGCAACGTTGATAACAAAGTTAGCTGCTTCCTCTATTTCTTTTGGAGCGTTAGAGTATTTCTCTATTATCTTAACTCTGCCGAACTTGAGCAGCCTTTTTGAAATTTCTTCCCTTTTCTGAATATCGCTTGCGAGCGTGAGCGTTATTGTTGGCTCCTTCACACCTATATATGATCAAAAAGCAAATATAATTTTTTCCGAATCATATAGTTTTTAGATTTTTTAGCATTAATATACAGATGAACGCGTGCATGCTGGGCATTCTGTTCAAAGGTGCTTTTTAAACGTTCAACAGCATGCTGTATTAACCTGTGCAACTTTGCCCTTGTTTTTTGACGCTTAAAATGTTTTAAAAGCACAAAACAGCTTTCAGCAATGTTTACATTTTATATAATCTTCTGTTGATTATGCTAAATCTATAATACATCAAACTCTTTTAGAAGATCCAGTGGAATTTTAACCATGTTACCGTTTTTTGTAACTTTAAATGCCGCTATTCTGTTTGCAAATTCGCACGCAACATCAACGCTTTTGGTTTTCCAGTAAGCGTGGATAAAAGCGGCATTGAAAGCATCGCCGGCAGCTGTTGTGTCCTTTACTTTTACCTTTAAAGTTCTGTGCTGAACCACTTCGCCGTTGTACAGTCTGTAACATCCGTTTGAGCTTGCCTTTATTACTGTTATGCTCGCGTCCTTTCTGCTTTTTTCGCTGCAGGAACCTTCATTACAAAAAACTACAGCTGAAGGTAAAGATAAGCTGACGTTTTTTGAGCCTATTCCTTCAAGGTCAACCGAATAATGAATACCAAGCGTTGTTGCTGCCTTTTGTGCATTTCTGAGGATCTCCTTTCCTTTCCTGTTTAACAGCGTGTAACCCGAGATATGGATCCAATCTGGTTTAATGCTAGAAAGCTCTTCAGCTGTTACAGAAAGCTTTTCGTTTGAGCCCCTGCTACCTATCATCGTCCTTTCTCTATTTTGATCGAGGATTATTACAAGAAAACCTGTAGGTATTCCATCAAAAGTCTTTATTTTAGATACATCAGCTCCAAGTAGCCTTAGCCTGTCGATTATCTTGCTTCCCCAGACATCGTTACCAACAGAGCCTACAACAGTTACCTGGTCTTTCAGCATCCTTAAGTAATAAGTTATATTACCTGCAACACCGCCAACATGTTCTTTGACGTTTTTAAGTATCAGGTTTTTCCCCGGTTTTATTACATCATTCAAATTCCCTCTTATGTCTATTGCAAGGTCTCCTATAACAACAACTTTCATCAACAATACCGTTTAAAGCGTTAAAAATAAATTTAGCCTTTTGAAGTATTAGAAAAATTTGCTGTATTTGCTATAAGCGTACGAGCTAACGCATTTTTTATGATATAAACTTATAAATTAGTAAAGCGAATTTCAAAGCATGATGTTACAGTATTTTCCGGGTGCAACAGTAGTAGGTATAGTGGCTAAAGACGGGGTTGTGCTTGGAGCCGAAAGAAGGTATGCTTATGGGAACTATGTTGTAAGTAAAAACACTATAAAGGTTTTTAAAATAACTGAAACCATCGGGGCCGCTTGTGCAGGCATGGTCGGCGACATGCAGGTTCTGGTAAAAACTGTACAATCTATTATCAAAAGAAAAGAGATAGAAACAGGCAAAAAAATGAACCCAAACAACGTGGCAAAAGTCATGTCAGTCCTCATGTTTGAAAACAGGATGTTCCCGCTCCTTACACAGGTTATAGTAGGCGGAATAGGGGAAAAGCCAGAGCTTTATGTGCTTGATCCACTCGGGTCTCTGATTCCGGATAAGTACGCTGCAGTTGGTAGCGGTGAAGAAATAGCTATAGGCGTCATAGAAAACGAATACAAAGAAGACATAAGCGTAGAAGAAGCCAAAAACCTGGCTTTAAGAGGTATAAAGTCAGCCCTTAAGAGGGATGCCTCAAGCGGAGACGGCGTTGATCTGCTTGTAATAACGAACAGCGGTTCAAAAATCGAGTACGTGCCAATCTGATGTGAGAGAAAGTGTTTGTAGGTACACCTGAACTGATTGATTTTGAAACAGAAGGAGGAGAACACTGGATAACCCTTAAACTGAAAGATGGCTCAGTTATAAAGGTAAAGATGGAAATAACAGCTGTGCTGAGGTTGGGAAACGACCCCAATACCGGGTTACCAATTTACGGCATACAGAGCACAAACGTGGTTAGAATGGTTAGTGTTCCAAAAGAACTTATAAAGAAAAGCTCTCCACAGTCTTACGGCTGAAACTTACCACGCTTAAAAATCAATTTTCCAAGTTAAATTTTAGCTAAAGCTCAATGTGTCTGATCCTGACACCTCTTTGCCATAAAAGGCAAAGGTTTCCGGCATCTCGAGGGGT
Organism: Conexivisphaerales archaeon; assembly: GCA_030756715.1. Lineage (GTDB taxonomy): Archaea > Thermoproteota > Nitrososphaeria > Conexivisphaerales > UBA164 > CAYFFZ01. The sequence continues at coordinate 690 of JAVBJD010000052.1, read as the reverse complement.
ACTCCCCTTTAACAGGAGCTACTTCGTTATGCAGAACTACGTATGAAAGAGGCTTGCTATGCTCTTGACCAGCAAGCCCGTTGCCTCCTCATGCAGTCAGCTTGTTGAGTGCTTTCGCGAACGTGTCCCGAGCTTTTCGAGTTTTTTCTGCGCTTCCCTTCGGCAACAAGTACACTTTGTTAGTTCTTCTGTTGCTGGGCTTTGATTTTTTGTTTTTCAGCGAGGGCTGGGATAGCATGAAAAGTCGGCTCAGGCACCTACCAGTGTCAAGTTGACCGGCCTTAGCCATAAAAAAGACAACTTAAAGGCAATTATAAATGCTTTACAAACTTCATCCCGCCTTAAAAAATGCGAATCTTTCACTAATTGTAAACATAAATATAGATTTCTGTAATCTAATGGCATGAATGAGAAAGACCTCGTATCTGCAAGATCAAAGGAGTTGCTGAAGTCGCTCATTAAAATACCAAGCATCAACCCTTTCAAGCCTGGCGGAAAGGGCGAAAAAGAGATAGTTCAATTCATTTATGAGGAGCTGAAATCACATGAAATAAAGGTTGAACTGCAAGAAGTTGAAGAAGGTAGAAGCAATGTTATTGCAACGCTTGAGGGAAAGGAAAAAGGGCCTGTTTTGATTCTGAATGGGCACATTGATACCGTTGGCGTTGAAAACATGCAGATAGAGCCTTT
>JAVBJD010000009.1 GCA_030756715.1 Conexivisphaerales archaeon | reverse complement strand
CTGCAGATGTAAGGATTCAAGCTGTGCTGATAGCGTGGTCATTCGGCGCTCTGCTCGAAGGGCTTGTAGGTTTCGGCTATCCATGGGCTTTTGTTGCACCGATTCTGATGAGCCTTGGAGTTGTTGATATAGAAGCTATAAGGGTCGCAGCTATTGCAAACAACGCGCCGGTTTCATTTGGGGCTTTGGGAGTACCGGTGGTAATTCTTGCAGCTGTAACGGGTCTCCCGCTTTTCCACGTTTCTGCTGCAGTAGGTAGAGTTGTAGCTTTGCTAGCTCTTGCACCTCCTTGGATATTGATATACTTGGTTTCTGGAAAAGAAGGAGTAAAAGAAGCATGGCCTTTAGCTATTGTCGGATCTCTTGCATATATATTAGGTCAGTTCCCGGTATCAAACTATGTAGGCCCTTATCTGCCAGATATAGCTGGGTCTCTTGTTTCGTTTACAGTCCTTCTTATATTTTTAAGGTACTGGAAACCAAAAAACATAAGAGGTTTCGGTGGCAAGATACTCGATCCGTCCCAAGTAAATTCTTCGCAGGGAAGAAAGTTTACAGCTTCAGAGGTTGCTGAGCTTTTCATGCCATTCATTGTGCTCATAATAGTTGTAGTTCTCGGTACTGGTCCATGGTCTCCATTGCCAGCTTACAAGCCGTTCATAGCTGCAGTATTTACAATTTCTTCAATAACTCACAAAGTTATGGCCGTAGCTTTTGAATTTTCTCCGTTCGTTGGAGGTACCTTCATTATGATTTCCTGGATAATAATAGCAGCAATTTTGAGACCTCCGAAAGACAAGTTCATTCAGGCAATGAAGACTTCGTGGAACCAGCTTTGGGGCGCAGTTTTAACTGGTATATTTATGGTAGCTCTGGCTGATACGTTCAACTATTCAGGAATGGCGGCAACTTTGGCGTATTCTTTCTCAAGGGTGGGTATCGTTTTCATTGTGCTTGCACCAATACTAGGTTGGATAGGTGTGGCCCTTTCAGGAAGCAACACATCAACCAACGCCATGTTCGGATATCTACAGTATTCGGTAGGATTACTTCTTGGTTTGCCGCCTTATCTGCTGCCTGCGCTCAACTCAGTAGGGGCTGAAGTAGGAAAGCCTGTAGCTCCCCAGACAGCCAGCGTTGGAGTATCTACTTCAAAATACTTAAGGAAAGAAGGAGAAGTAATAAGGCATAACATGGGCTGGACTCTGGTAATTCTGATCTACCTCATAATAATAGGATTGATATATGCATTCCTGCTACCTGGGGCAATGAGGTTCTAAAAAATCATAAGATTATTTTTTTAATTTTTAAATTATTTCTAATGCATCCTTAATTTCTGCTCTGTTCAATCTCGAAAGGTTTGATAAACATATAGGACACCATACTAGAACCTTGTTCTTTCCTGTTTTCAGAAGCCTGTCCATCCTCAGCTTTGCTATTTCGGTTGCCAGCCTTGGAGAAACGAACTCTATCGGACCCCCGCAGCAACCCATTTCTTTTCCAGATTCTTCGGGCTTTACAGCGTTGCTCGAGAGCTGCATGTCAAGATACCTGACTAAATAGCATGATTCATGATCAACAAAATCAGAGGCATTATCCACCTTCAGAAACTCTGAGTAGTGGTGAACTTCAGCGTTAAAAGATGGATCCACTTTTTTGTAAAGGACCTTGACTGCGTATGTCGTGTGAGGGTCCAGAGTTATCAGCTTTCTGTCCTTCAGTTTTCCTGTCATTATCTTGGCGTAGTCGTTAAAGTACCTGCTTCCAAGATCATGAAAAATTACCCCTGAATAATAATCTATTGAAAAATCGTAACCAACGTCGACCTTCTCCTTGAGCTTTGAGTAAGCCCTTTTGATTATGTTCTGGTACCTCTCCTTGATAGTTCTGTTAGGTTTGATAAACGCCCACACTGAATCAAAATGAGTATAAAGAGAAAAGAGAAACTCTTCCATGCTTTCAACCTTTTCAAGCATATCCCTTATCGTATCCAGATAAGGAGTTACCTGGTACAGCTGTCCAGTGTAAAGCAGGTACTCGTGGTTTGGATCGTCATCGATTATTCTTTCTCTTGGAATCTTTGCCGGCATCAGGTCTTTTAGAGATTCTTTGGCTAAATGGTCTATAAACTCATAGATATCCATGGCTTAAGACAGCGCCGCCCTTGCGCAGGCTTCGTCCTGGTCAGGAGAACCTCCGCTGACCCCTATTCCTCCTATTACGGCGCCGTTCTTTATTATGGGTAAGCCTCCCTGTCTCCCTATTACCTTTCCGTCGTACTTGAGTGATAGGCTGAAAAGCAATGACTGTGCTTCAGCGAAGTTCCTTCCAACAGCACCTGAGTCAGAGTGTTTTTCCCCGAGCAGCCTGAAAGCCACTGCGGTGAATGCTTTTCCCATAGCGAGATCCGGAGTGATCCACGCTGCGTCGTCCATCTTCTCTAGAAGAACCATGTGTCCGTTAGAGTCGTAAACAGCAACGCTTATCTTGATCCCTATTTCCTTCGCTTTTGATATGGCCTTTTCGGCCAATTTCTTTGCTTCTTCAAGCGTTATGTTTTCGGTCATGGTTTTTTATTAGGTGTTATGGATATATAACTTTTTAGAAGCACGGTAGCAGCATGAAAGTGCAGTTAGAAAACCATACAGATAAAAAAGCTTTTGCTTGCAAAAACGCATGTTTTAAAGGCTCTAAAAAAGACGTTTGTAAAAACTTATATTCTAACGTTTTATATAATCGCACAATGGAAGCCCAAAATCCGTGGATATCCGAATTAAGGTCTATCGTGGGCCCTGAAAACGTTCTTCTTGATGAAGCCAGCAGGTTGCTTTTCCAGCAGGGCGCTGTTGACGCATACAAGAGGAAGCCTGAAGTGGTCGTTCATATAACTAAAAGAGAGCAAGTTCCTGAGGTTGTAAAGGTTGCCTACAAGTACGGCGTTCCTATAGTAGCAAGAGGTTCTGGCTCAAGCGTTACAGGGGCGGTGGTTCCAGCTCGCGGGGGCATTGTTCTGGACATGAGAGCTCTTAACCAGATAAAGGTCGATGTAGACAACGGAATCGTTGAAGCAGAAGTCGGTGCCACTGTGCTTGATGTAGATACAGAATGCAGGAAGCACGGCTTCTTTTTCCCTCCTGACCCTGCCAGCAGCAGGGTCGCAACCATCGGGGGAGCTCTTGCTGAAAACTCAGGTGGTATGAGGGGAGCAAGGTACGGCGTGATGAGGGACTGGGTTCTCAAAGTTGAAGTTGTGCTTTCCGATGGCACATTAACTTATTTTGGCGAAAGCACTTACAAGAATAGGGCCGGTTACGACCTTCTCGGGCTTGTGGTTGGAAGCGAAGGCACTCTGGCGATAATTACAAAGGCATGGCTTAAGATGATGCCTTTGCCTGAAAAGATAATCAGGGTTGCCGGTTTCTTCAACAGCTTGGACGACGCCGGAGAAACGATCTTCAGGATAAGGAGAGAAGGCGTCAACCCTTTAATTTTAGAATTTGCTGACAAACAAGGGATAGAGGCCGCAAACAAGGTCAGGGGATACAATTACCCTGCGCTCGACGGCGGCATGGTCCTTGTTGACGTTGACGGACATGCGGAAGGCCTTGAAAAGGTTGCAGACAGGGTTGTAAAGATAATGAACGAAAACCACGCCGCAAAGATAATAAAGGCTGAAGATCCGCAAACGATGAACGAGCTCCTCGACGTGAGAGCAGTAGCTTTCACAGCTCCCGGGCACCTTTACCCTGGTTTCATAGATGGAGACATAGCTGTGCCCCTGTCGAAGATAAAGGATGCTCTTAGGGGTGTTGATGAGATAAGAAAGAAGTACAATGTATTCATAGCAACAGTGGGTCATGCTGGGGACGGCAACCTTCACCCGAACATAGGTGCCGACATGAATAATAAAGAAGAGTGGGAGAGGGCTGAAAAAGCAGCAAGAGAGATAAACGAGCTCGCCATAAAGCTCGGCGGCACTATCACAGCTGAGCATGGAATTGGAAAGCTCAAGGAAGACATGCTGCTGGAACAGTTTAAGGTAAGGAATCAGATGCCTGTTTACAGGCTCATGAAAGAGATAAAGAAGCTGTTTGATCCAAAGAACATACTCAACCCGGACAAATACGCTCTAGGTGAAGAATGGCATGAGTGAAAGGCACAGAGAGATATTTGCTGTTCTAAACTTCACTAAGGAAACTATACTGAAATACGGTAATCCTGTAGGAGTGCCTCAGGAAGAGCTTTCTCAGTGGAGCAATGGCCTTAACATAAAGGAAAGAGGTGAAACTATCTTCTACTCGGGCATGTATTCATACATGGGTTATGCTGAAACAGCTCTGCTGCTTGAGTACACTGCCAAAAAAGAAGGCATGAGCATAGCCCAGATGCTAGACATGGCAAAAAAGGCAAAGTATCTGGGTTACAAGAGCACGATGAAGGACGTCATAAGGCTCTTAAAATCTCCAATGAGCTCTCTCGGTAAGCTGCTGGGTGTTTCTTCGGAGACTTTAGCAAAGCTGAGGAAGATAGCTGGAGAAAACGACGCAAGGAACCAGTACTACTGGGGGGTTCTGAGAAAAGGCGTTCAGGTGCTTCAGAGCAACGGTGTGGACATAGCTTACCTTGGAAAGAACGAGCCAGACTCAGGGGTAGCCCTGCACACTTTCGGGCTTCTCGACGATTTTACAGAAGTTGCAAACGGCGTTTACAAGAAGCTGAAGGATTACGGTGTAAAAAGAATCATAACCATGGACCCCATTACAGCCACTGTTTTTAAAAAGTTTTACCCCCAGTTCCTGAACGGGTTTGACATTGAAGTCAAGCACATATCAGAAGTGATCAAACCATCTGGACAGAAAGAACAGAATGAAAAGGTCGTATACCACGACCCCTGTTACCTAGCAAGGTATCTGAGGGTTACTGAAGAGCCAAGAAACCTGATATCAGCTTCAGGCTTTAAAGTGATAGATCCTCCGAATAACAGGTTGAGAACAAGATGCGATGGCGGAGGCGTTGAATACACTGATCCGGAGGCTGCCGTAAGGACAGCAAAGATAAGGCTCGAAGAGCTCCTTGCAACAGGTACAAGCAACATAGTGACTTCCTGTCCAGCGTGCGACATGATGTTCAGGGCCGCAGGCTACGTTTCAAATTCCAGCTTCAAGCTCTACGACCTCGTGGAGGTCCTTTGATATATGAACTCAGAAGAAATACTTAAACAGGTAACTCAGAAGTGCATAAGGTGCGGCTTCTGCGTTTACTCGTGTCCAAGCTGGGCCGTTCACGGGATGAACGAGTATTACAGCCCCCGTGGCAGGGTAACCCTGATAAAAGCCATGGTGAACGAGCCCAACTTCAAGATCGAAGAGGCAATAGATTCTATTTATACGTGCAACACCTGCAGGAGATGTTACATCGAGTGCCCGACCGGCGTCGACGTCGCGGAGCTGGCGATATACGCAAGGGACTACATAGCGAAAAAGCTGAACGCCGTTAAGTGATTTTAAACCTCTCTTGCTTTTATTTTTCTTATTAGCTCAGGTATATCTATCTTCATCGGGCAGACTTCCCTGCATTTACCACATTCAAGGCAAAAAGCTGCAAGGGACCTTGCTGTATCCTTTGAATTTGTTATAGCTGTCCACGGAACGCCTATTGCAGCAGTGTAAATGTGCCCCCAGGCACCGTCAACTACCTGGAATACAGGGCAGGCGAACTGGCATGCTCCGCACTTTATGCAGAGAAGGGTTTCTTTAAGGTCATCTTCTCTGATTCTGCCGTTGTCAAGCATTATCAAATGTATTTCCTTTGGGCCATACGTATCATAGGGTCCATTTATTATGTGCACGTAAGTAGTGTACTCAAAACCGCTGAAGATGGCCTGAGTGGTAACAGCCTTTATAGCATCCAGAAGCGTCGGATATATCTTTTCCACAGAAGTTATCACTATAAGCTTGTCTGGAAGCGTCGAGGTCAGAGCCCCGTTGCCTTCATTTGTTATGAAGATCACTGATCCGGTGTCAGCAGATAGCGCGTTTGCGCCAACCATGCCGAAGTCGGCTGAAAAGAATATCTTTCTCATGAACTTCCTAACTCCAAGGACCATTGACGTTACGTCGCTGAGTTTCTCTCCTACAACTGGCTCTAGCAGCTCTCTCGCCCTTTCTTCGCTCATATTGACTGCCGGCGTTACCATGTGCGCCGGCTTTTCGTTCGCGAGCTGGATCAGAAATTCACCGAGGTCCGTCTCGTATATCTTTATGCCCTTCCCTTCCATGAACTGCCTGAGCTCTATTTCTTCTCCGACCATGCTCTTGCTTTTGACTCCTACATCTCCTGGTTTTATAATGCTGTATATTATGTTCTTCAGGTTTTCAGGCGTTTTCGCAAAGTAAAAGTGTTTGTTTTTACCTTCAAAAGCTTCTCTGAACTTTTCAACTGAAGATTCTATGTCAGAAAGCATTGAAGACTTTGCGTTCTTTACGTCTTCTGCCCACTTTAAAGAGTACTTATGAGCTTCTATGGCGTACCTCCTCTTTTTCAGCTCGTCCTTTGTAGCTGCCTCTGAGCCCTTCCTCAGGTCTTCCTTTTGGAGAGCCCTTAGTATCTTTCTGTGTACCTGTTTGTAGCTCATTTACCTCACCATTATCAGATAAGCGTCCTTTGGGCCGTGAGAAGGCCTAACTATCTTGTTTTCTATGTCGCCGGTCCTGCTAGGCCCGTTAACTATCTGTATCGTTGCCGGTAACCTGTTGTGCTTTTTGGTCAGAGCTCCCACGGCTTCTGGCACTGTATCGTACATAAGGCTTTCATCGGCTATCGCTATGAATATCTCGGGAAGAAATGCTACGAAGCTCTTTGTAGCGTCAAAATCAAACAGAATTATTGATCCTGATTCTGCGGCAAGCGCATCAGGCTCCATTATACCAACTTCAACGTCGAAAAGGGCTTTCTTTGCATCAACTTTTGAGTTCTTGTCAAGCCTGATAACCCTATCCAGTCCAAGCTTTTTTACAGTTTCTTCGTATTCTGCTCTGAGGTTCGTGTAAACCAGTGAGCTTCTTCCCTTTACTATGCCAGACATTGTATCATACAGCGCTTTCCTCTCAACAGCGAAAAAATAGCCCCCATGGTTCTGGAAAACTTTGCTAAAAGTTCCAATCCTATCATCTATCACAAGATCTTTAACCTTCCACTCATATGAATTCAATTTTTCAGCTTTTATTTCCACATTATTTGTTAGCATAAACTGTTTTATAGCTTTTTAATATTCTGTTTAAAAAAGTTACACGTTTGTCTAGCATCTTCTTATTATGTGAAAGGTTTATATAATAACATCTTTTAAATATAACTTAAAATGGAAAGGGTTAAACTTTCTAACAGGGTAGCTCAAAAATACTCTGAGCTTTTCGGTGAAAAAAACGTAAACGGCAGAAAGCTCGTCGTGGAAGACGTGATAGCCCAGGTATACGATGAAGTTAAGAACCTCTGGGAAGAGGTCCTTAAAAAGAGAAGGGAACTTCTTGATTCCCCCCAGAAAGTAAGGGAAAAGTACTCTATTCCTAAATGGGATGAAGTGTACGAGGACCCGGTTACGGGGGAAAAGAGGACTTACAGAGAAATCGTTCAGGGCCTGATCGACAACTTTTTGGGCAAGGACACGCCTCTGGCGTGGCGTCTGAACGACCTCGTCCCCATCCCGGATTACGCTCACCCGCTTAAGAACCCAGGACTTGAGATAACAGGGCCATGGAGCCCTCCGGACATGGCAATAAAGCAGATAAACGCTGACGTTGCTGCGACAATGGGTCCGGACGATGAAGACGCTGCACCCCCTGATTACATACCGATCAGCAGCAGGGACAAATCCTCCATCGGCCTTTTTGAATCCAGGCTGAACGAAAAGAAGATACTGGCCGGTCAGCTCATGGAAGTAAGGATAGAGAAAAAGGGTCAGGTCAGGGTTTACAAGATGCAGAAACCGATGGAAAAGTGGCCCGCTAGCTTCCACAGGATCCCGGGCATTCATCTGCTTACCTTTAACGTTGAGATCGATGGGAAACCGGCACCTTCTTTCGTCGTTGACCTGGTTGTCCACGCGCTGAACGATTATGATTCTTTGAAAAAAGCAGGCAGGATTGTGCTTTTCTACCTGCCGAAGACCCAGACGCCTCAGGAAGCCTTCATGCTGGCCAAAGCTATATGGAAGTTAGAAAAGCTGATGGGCGCTGAAAAGCCCGGCAGCCTCATAAAGTTCAAAGCCCTTTACGAAGAGGGAAACGCAGGCAGGCACCTTCCGGCCATAATGTGGACGTGGAGGTACTGGCTTATAGGCGCTAACGTTGGAAGGTGGGACTACACTGCCAGCCTTATTGAGATGTGGAAGAACGAAAAGATACTCCCCGACCCGCAGAACGGTTCTCGCATGGGAATGACTTCTCCTCACATGATGGCCTACCAGAGGTACAACGCTCTTCTCAACGTTATGGCCGGCATCAAGGACGGAGAACTGAAGAACGGTGCTCCAATAGGCGGCATGGCAGCAGTTATGCTCTACCAGAAGTCCGACGCGTACGGAAGGAACAGACACAACGCGGTGACTCTCAGGGCTATGAAGCTCGACAAGCTAAGGGAAAGGCTCATAGGCCTTATCTTTGTCCCCGAAGAGGACCCGAAAAACAATAAGACAACATTCGTTCCTGATTCAAGCGCTTCGGACAAAAAGGCTTCCTTTGTAGCAAAAGACGACCCATCTGATAAGAAAATAACGCTTGAAGATATTCTCAGCGGAAGGGTAAAGGGTAAGCTGTACGACGCGTACAGACAGAGCTGGGTTGCTTCTCCTGACGACCAGTACGTTGCTGCTGGAAACGGCCCGCTCAGGGCTGACATATCTGAGCTACAGAAGATGCTGGATGCTCCTGTCGTCTGGGAAGAACAGAACGGTGAAAGGGTTGCTCCGAAGGTTGAGAGCGGGCTAACTGAGGACGAGAAAAAGCTGCTCAACAGCCTCGGCCTTGTTGACGAGAACGGCAAGATAACCCCCTGGGTTATAACAAAGGACATGCTTGAAAGTCCCGAAAAGTTCGTATCATCTGATAAACTCTGGAGGGGCAAGGACCTCTGGAACAGCCTTTACGACATTGCAGAAGGCGACGTAACTGTTGAAAACATACAGCACGCATTCTACATGGCCGCAAACTACGGCTTCCAGGTCCTGAACGGAAACCTTGCAGCTGCTATAGACGACTATAGGGCCTTCGCAAACAGGCTTGTAAGGTTTATGAACGACCTCGCAACGTACAGGATATTCGTTTCATGGCTCTGGACCCTTGCTAACAACAAAGCAAAGATAACTAAGGACGGCTATGTTAAAGGTCCAAAGCTCACTAAGGATGGAGTCATCCCGGACGAAAACGTTTACGAAGTTAAAGCTGGGACAACATTTGACAGGGATCTTTTCGAGAAGATATGGGAGCAGCACTATAAGTGGACGGCTGAGTTCTACAAAGATTACGACAGGCTTGTAGCTATGAGGCTGGCGATAAGCGCAATAGGCGTGGAGGGCGGAAAGACATATGAAGACGTTTCTCAGAAGCTCGACGAAGTCCTGAAAGAGATTGTGCTCTACAAAGAGCTCGACGAGAACGTTGTGAAAAAGATCGCTGAGCTCCTAAACGTACAGTTCAGCGATAAAATGCTGAAAGTTCTGGAGAGCATTGACTCTGTGCAGGATGCAGTTTCAAGAACTTACGGTAAGGAGCCTACTTATGAGAAAAAGTTGACCCTGAACGAAGCCGCAAGGAGCATATCGGATAAGCTTGGCCTCAAGTACAGTTATGTTCTGGGATTGTTAAAGGCCAACGAGCCCATGTTTGACCGCAGGGAAGCTCCATTCATAATGGACGTGCTAAAGAGGCAGATACTGTCTCCAAAGTACATCCAGCACAGCGCAAGGGTTCTTTTCTCGCTTGCAGACAAAAACACTGAAACAAGAGAGAAACTTCTGGATGCAATATATTACCTTGACAGAGATCTGAAACCTGTCTACAGGGATAATGATGGTAATCCATCAAGGGACGAAATAGTTAACGCCATAAAGAAAAAGAAACTGCCGAAAGAAATCCTTCAGATACACGACTACATATACGATTATTTTTAGAAAAGAATGATTTTTATTATTAACGCGTTTTTTATTAACGTATTTCAAAACATCGTTTATATATAAAATTATATATTATATTGATGATGAGCGTTACAAACGAGCTGGCAAAGATCGTTGGAAAGGAATATGTCTTGACTAAGTACGAGGACATAGTCCCTTATGTTAAGGATGCTTCTTACATTGAGGGTAAGAAACCCATTGCCGTGGTGATTCCCGGCAGCACTTCTGAAGTTTCAAAGATCCTTAAGCTCTGTTACGATAACAACATACCTGTTTACGTTAGAGGAGGAGGCACCTCGTTAACAGGTTCTTCTGTTCCAGAAGGAGGGATAGTCATGAGCATGCTAAGGTTTGACAAGATCTTAGAAGTTAACATAAAGGACAGGTACGTAATAGCTGAAGCGGGCGTCAGGGTAGGGGAACTGAACGCGTATCTGGAAAGATATGGGTACATGTATCCTCCGGATCCGGCGAGCGACATAGCGGCAACAGTAGGCGGGTCGATAAACACTAACGCAGGAGGGGTCAGGGGAGCAAAGTACGGTGCGACCAAAGAGTGGGTTCTTGGGCTGGAAGTCGTTCTCCCAGACGGTACTGTAACTCAGTTCGGTGAAAAAACTTTGAAGAGGTCAGAGGGCTACGACCTCACTGCTCTCATGGTAGGGAGCGAGGGCACGCTTGCTGTAATAACGAAAGCCATTCTTAAGATAGCTCCACTGCCAAAGAGGGACACGATGTTTCTGGTCTTCTATGACAGTTATAAGAAATTTGGAGACGTAATTGGCACGCTTAACGAGAGAGGGCTCATACCTTTGACGGCTGAATTTTTAGACGAAATATCCATGGACGCTGTTAAGGGCTACGGCATACCTTACCCTGATAAAGCAAAGGCCCTTCTGATAATAATAACCTCTGAAAACAGCGATGAAACACTGAAGGCTCTTAAAGAAACCGACCCAATAGAAGTGAGAACTATAAAGGATCAGGCTGAAATGGATAACGCCATGAAATTAAGGAAGGGCCTTTATTCATCCCTGCTTTTAGAAAGGGATAAGCCGGAACAGAAGGTTATCATCGGGGATATAGTTGTGCCCCCTTCAAAGATTTCAGAAACAATAGATGAAATTTACAGAGCCATTCAGTCCAGCGGAATGAAGGTTTCCATATTCGGCCATATAGGCGATGGCAACGTCCACCTCAACATATTCACAGGTCCCAACGAGATCGATAAAGCAAAAGAGCTTCTTTTAGAAACAGCGATGATAGCAGTGAAACACGGTGGTTGTGTTTCAGCTGAACACGGGATAGGCCTGGAGAAAAAAGAGCTTCTGCAGAAAGAATTCGCCTACAGGGGAAACCAGATAAACCTTGAACTGATGAAGAAGATAAAGAACGTCTTCGACCCCAGGGACATCCTCAACAGGGGAAAGCTTATTGAATGAAATTTTCAAGGATCTCACGTTAGAAACATCGCAATGCATAAACTGTGGATTCTGCGAGGCTGTTTGCCCAACCATACCTGCATTTGACTACAGGACTTCGATGGGCGCAAGAGGAAGAATAAACCTCGCCAAAGAGTTCCTGAACGGAAACAGGGTCCTCAATTTCAGGGACCCTTTCGAATCGTGCCTTGACTGCTACGCCTGTTTTCAGGTTTGCCCTGCACACGTAAACTCCGGTGTAGTAAGCGAGCTTATGAAGCAGGCTATTGCTGAAGGCCAGGTTCAGGACCAGGAGCATCAGGTTGCAAGGATGATAACTGTGCTCATAAAGAAGTACAGGGATCCCCTTGGACTTACAAAAGAAGTTACGGAGTGGTCTAAAGGTCTTGAGTTTGACAGCTCTTACCAAACGATCCTCTACACTGGGCACATGTACCAGCTTATGGCATATAACAAAAAGCTCGGAGAGATGCTGAAGTCGATCGGCGAGCTTTACAGGTTCATAACTCCTCTTCTCTCTTCTTTGGGTAACCCTTCTTTTATATTTTCAAAATTTTACGATAAGAAGATAAAGGAAAGGTCAGAAGCCCAGCTCAAGAACATATATTATCTTTTGAGGAAAGCGGGCGTTAAGTTCTCTTACCTCGGGGAAGAAGAGCCTTATCCCGGGACGCTCATGATAGACATGGGCTACGTTTCTGACTTCAAGGAGTACGCCCAGACTGTTACCGATCTGTTTCATAAAAAAGGGGTAAAGAACATAATAACCGTTGATCCCCACACTTATGACGTTCTGATAAACAAGTATAAAAAGTACGTCAGCGACTTTGACTTTAACGTTTCCTTTTACCTGGATCATCTGAACTCCTTGAACTTGTCAAAGCTGGACAAAAGGGTTACTTACCACGAGCCCTGTCACCTTGTAAGGCACACTGACCACAACGTTCCCAGAGACTTCATAAAAAAGACTGCAGAGCTCACCCTTCCTTTACATAACGGTAAAAACACGTACTGCTGCGGAGGCCCGATAGAGGCTTTCTACCCCAAGGCATCTGAAAAGATATCCGAAAGGAGGTTTAGAGAGCTCAAGCAAACGAACGCAGAAATCATAGTAACCTCATGCCCTATATGCTTTGTAAACCTTTACAGGGATGAATCCGTGATGGACATATCTGAACTTCTCATAAAACTGGTAAAATAAACTAAAAATTATGGTTTTTCAATAAACGGGAGTATGCTGTTCAGTATCTTTCTGCTGCTTTCTATCTTTTCCTTAGCGATCTGTCTGTAATCGTCCTTCGAAAGCTTGACCCTTGCGTATCCTAGCTTTGCTGAAGCGTCAGCCACAGAGGCAGCTTCTTCTATGAATACCTCCCATTCGTCCATCCTCGGTATTATGTAGTCCGGGTTTATTCCCTTTATTTCTGCCTGCCTCGCGAGCTCTTCAGCAGCGGCTATGACTATCTGGTCGTCAACTTTGCTGCTCTTGCTGTCGAGAACGCCTCTGAAAACAGCCGGGAAGACAAGAGAGTTGTTTACCTGGTTCGGGAAGTCGCTCCTGCCTGTTGCGACGATGTACGCTCCAGCTTCCTTTGCTTCTTCAGGCATCATCTCGGGCACGGGGTTCGCGAGCAAAAACGCTATGGGCTTGTCGTTCATCAGCATTATCCAGTGTCTGTCTATGGTTCCGGGACCAGGTTTGCTTGCAGCTACCAAAATGTCTGCACCTTTGAACGCGTCCTCAATGGTTATCGCGTTCTCCCCGTTCGTTCTGACCGCGAGGTCGTACTTCCACTTGTGCGTGAACATAAGCTTGTCAACATCTTCCCTGTTAGCGTAGAGCGGCCCCTTGCTGTCTATCAGTATTATGTTCTTTGGATTGAACCCGTAGTCTATTAGCACATAAGCTGTCCTTATGTTAGCTGCCCCTGCCCCGAAGAGCACGACCTTTGCCGTCTCCTTCTTCTTATCAGCGAGCTTCATCGCGTTTATTAATCCAGCAAGTATGGCTCCTGCTGTACCGTGCTGGTCGTCGTGCCATACAGGGATCTTCAGCTTCTCAAGCAGCTTTTCCCATACCTCAAAGCACATCGGGCTTTCTATATCTTCAAGGTTTATCCCCCCAAAAGATGGCTGTATCGCTTCCGCTATCCTTACCATGTCTTCCGTAGTTTCAGCCTTAACGGCAAGTGGGACAGCGTCAACGCCGCCCAAAAACTTGTAAAGCAGAGCTTTTCCTTCCATTACAGGAAGCCCGGCAGTTGGCCCGATAGGGCCAAGGCCAAGAACCCTTGTCCCGTTCGTCAGCACAGCTATCATGTTTCCCCTGCTTGTCAGCTCAAAGCTCCTGTCTTCATCTGCCTCTATAACTTTTGAAACCTGGGCAACGCCGGGTGTATAAATGATAGAAAAATCATCATAACTCTTCAGCGGAACCTTTGGTATTATCTGTATTTTACCCCCATATTTTCTTGAGAACTCTACAGGATCCAATTTAAATAAATGTAAACACACACGATTATATAAACGTAAACGTTTTTTATTCAAAAAAAGGTTTTTTTAGCCAAATGACTAACGCAAAAAACAAAGCTTCTGTTTAATTTTTTTCCCCTTTGATCAGAAAACCTGTATATTTTTTACATAAACTCTTGATTATCGAACAAACGAACACGGCAATTTTAATAAACAAAAAGAGAGTTAAATTCTTTACTTGAACTCTCGAACAGTATTAGGCGAAAAGGTGCCTCAGGTAGATTCCTGGCTTAAAGTTACAGGAACGCTCAGGTACAGTTTTGACATAAGCCTTCCCGGGATGCTTTACGCTAAACTCGTAACAAGCAAGTACGCTCACGCAAAGATCAGGTCACTGAGCTTTGAGGAAGCCCTCAAAGTTCCTGGCGTTGTAGCCGTAGCAACAGGCAAGGATTTCCCTTTCAGGCTCGGCATTTACGTTTCAGACAGGGATGTGCTCGCGGTTAACAAAGTTAGATGGGTCGGCCATCCTGTTGCGGCGGTAATCGCTACCGATATGAGCTCAGCGGAAGAAGCTGCTGAAAAGGTTAACGTCGACTACGAACCATTGGAGCCTGTCCTGGACGTTGAAAAAGCTCTTGAAAAAGATGCTCCCTTGGTTCATGAAGACCTCGCTGACTACAGCGTTTTCCCGGGGTTCAGGCCAGTCCCTGGAACAAACATAGCAAACGAGTTCAACTTAGTAAAAGGGGACGTCGAAAAAGGGTTGAAAGAATCGAGCGTTGTAATAGAGGACACATTCAGGATTCCCCAGATAAGTCATGCTGCGATGGAAGTCCAGAACTCAATAGGTTACTGGAGGCCTGACAACGTAGTTGAGCTCTGGAGCAGCGTCCAGTCGCCTTTTGCTACTAGGTTTTTGCTTTCAAAATCCCTTGGCGTTCCTTTGAACAGGGTCATAGTCCACGCGCCGCCGATAGGAGGTGGGTTCGGTTTAAAAGCAGGGCTGGGTTGGGAAGCCCTGGTTGCTCTTCTTTCTAAAAAAGCTGGCAACAGGCCTGTAAAGCTGGTGCTCAGCAGGGCTGAACAGATGACTTCAGCCCCAAGCAGGGATCTCTTTTTGGCTAAAGTCAGGGCCGGTTTCTCAAAAGAAGGCAGGTTTCTGGCTTACAAAGCGGAGTTCTTTCTGGACGCAGGGGCTTATGCTGACTATACTGTTAACGTAGCCAGGACAGCCGGTTATTCAGCAGAAGGCTCTTATGAAATAGAAAACGTTAACGTGAAATCTCTGGCCGTATACACAAACAAGATACCAACTACTGCTATGAGGGGTTTCGGTCATCCTGAAAATCACTGGCCCCTTGAACAGATCCTTGACAGGGCCGCACATGAGCTCAAAATGGATCCCGTTAGCATAAGGGCAGTTAACCTGCTCAAACCCGGTTTTTCAGAAAGGGCAACCGGAGAAAAGGTAAGGGAAGATGAAGGCAACCCGGAAGGCGTTTTGAGGACAGCCGCAGGGCTTATAGAAATTGATAAGGTTGAAAACCCATCTGTTCCGTGGACGGTCATTGGGAAGGGCCTCTCCATGCTCGTGAAGGCTCCATCTCAGCCATCCAACGCGGCTGCTTCTGCCGTCGTAAAGCTCAACGAAGACGGTACTGTTGATGTGATAACTGGAACGGGAAGCATGGGACAGGGAACTCCAACAGGCCTTGCCATGATAGTTGCTGAAGAGTTTGGAGTCCCACTTGAAAGCGTTAAGGTTGTTCAGACTGAAGGAGTAGACACTGACAGGAGCGCTTACACGTGGCAGACAGTTGGAAGCAGGGGGCTTTTCTCTGACGGGATAGCAGTTTTGAGGGCTATAGAGGACGCCAAGGGTCAGGTTAAGAAGATCGCTTCGGCTGTTTTCAGGGTTCCAGAAGACGACGTTGAGGTCTCTGGGGGTTACGTTTTCTCAAGGACACATCCATGGATAAGGAAAGAGCTCAGGGAGTTCGCAAACGGCTACACTTTCAGCGATGGCACGAGCGTCGGAGGACCTGTGATAGGCAGGGGTTCTTACATCCCAGTGCTGAACACTTTTCTGGACGAAAAAGGTCACGGATCGAACACCGTTTTTCACACCTACGGAGCTACAGCGGTTGAAGTGGAGCTGAACCTGATAACAGGCGAAATAAAGGTGCTGAGAGCTGTCCAGGTTTTTGACGTCGGGAAGGTCATCAACCTTTTGACCCTTATTGGCCAGGCAGACGGCGGCTTTATAATGGGCCTCGGCTCTGCGCTTTTCGAAGAAATAAAGTTCGACGATTCGGGCTGGGTGCTTAACCCGAACCTCACGCACTATTATGTTCCCAGGATTACAGACTGTGATTTTGAAATAAAAGAGAGTTTCATTGAAACCCCTCAGAAAGACGGTCCTCTAGGTGCGAGGGGCATAGGTGAGCACGTTATGATAGCTGTAGCCCCTGCTATAGCAAACGCTGTCTTTAACGCAACAGGCGTAAAGATGAACGAACTGCCCATGAGCGCGGAAAAGGTCTGGAGAGAGATCATGAAGCAGAAGCCAGAACTCTTTTCAAAAGCTCTGAAGAGCTTTCAGGAATCACTGAAGGAGGTAATGGCGGAATGAGCTTTGGAGGACCGTATTTTACTCTCCCAAAGTTCAAATATTTAAGGCCTGATTCTCTCGAAGAACTTCTGAGCTCTCTTCACGAGCACAGCGGGAACGCTAAAATTATGTCAGGCGGAGTAGGGTTGCTTGCTTTTATGAAAGAAAGGTTGACAGCTCCAGAATACGTGATCTCCATTTCAAAGGTGCCCGAGCTGAAAACTCTACAGATAAAAGGGGGAGTGCTTGCAGTAGGTGCAAACGTGCACCTGAGCGAGCTTGAGTCCGGGTCTATCAAGAACAGCCTGCCCACACTTTACAGGGCTGTCAAAAATATAGCGGATCCTACAATAAGGAACATGGGAACGCTAGTTGGAGACCTTGCAGAAGCTGTGCCCTGGGGTGACGCTTATCCTGCCCTTATATCTATGGAAGCTGAAGCTGAAATATCGAAAAAAAGCTCTTCAAGGGTTGTGCCTGTCAACGGCCTTGTTCTCGGACTTGGTCAGATCAACGTTGACGATGACGAAATAATCAGCAGGGCGCTCATACCTTTGAGAAAGGTTCGCGGGACATACCTGAAGTTTGCAAACGGAAGCGAATACGGCCTCGCTACTGTCGCTCTGACATATTTTACTGAAGAAAAAAGGTTCAACCTTGTAATAGGTTCTGCATCTGAAACTCCCATAACGATAAGAGAGTCAGACGTGGACTGGGACTTCGATAAAGATTTTGGCACGAACGTAGAAAAGCTGGAGAGGTACCTTCAGCTGAACGTGAACCCCGTGGACGACCTCCTCGCTTCTTCTGACTTCAGAAAGAACGTGATAAGATACCTTTCTCTTCAGGCCGTTAAAGAGGTGTTCTTAGATGAAAGAGATCAGAATTAATGTAAACGGCGTTTTCAGGCACTTAATTGTCGAGGATAACGAGATACTCCTTGACACTCTTAGAACCAGGCTCGGTATAACCAGCGTTAAAGCAGCTTGCTGGAGAGGGGAATGCGGGCTCTGCACGGTCCTGATAGACAATAAGCCCATGAAAAGCTGTATGCTGCTTTCAGTGGAAGTTGACGGTTCAGAGATCCTGACAGCTGAAGGTCTATATAACAATAAAAGGGCAAGGGTACTGATGGAGTCTTTTGTAAAGCACGGGGCCATGCAGTGTGGTTTCTGTACGCCTGCTTTTGTTACTACAGCTCACAGCGTCCTTTCGTCTAACCCAGATGCTGACGACCAGGAAATAAGCGAAAAGCTAAAGGGGGTCATATGCAGGTGCGGCACTTACTTTCAGATAAAAGAAGCTGTTAAAAGCGCGAGGGCGTTCTATAAAGACGGCTCTCCTGAGACGTTCTGAACTTTTAGCGGTTAAAAATTTCATATTTTTTTGAAATAATACTTTTATAAGCAGATTTCCAATTTTATAAATAAATGAAAATTGAAGGGAGCGAAAAAATAGAAGCAAACCCAGATAAAGTCTGGGATTACCTGTCAGACCCTGAAAAGATAATAAAGTGCGTTCCCGGGGTTGTTGAATGGAACGTTTCCAACAACGTGATCAAAGCTAAGATAAAACAGGGGATAGGCTTCATAAAGGGGACTTTTGACGTTACCGTTTCCATAGAGAAAAACGATCAGCTCAAAAAGGAAGCTCTGCTTTCGATGCAGGGGACAAGCAACCTGGGCAACTTTGAATCGGCTGTAACCATTTATCTTAAAAGTTCAGACGATGGCAACTACCTTGGCTATTCTGCAGACCCTAAAGTCTCGGGCATGATAGGCACGATCTCCAGCTCAATAGTTGTCAACACTATAAAGAAGATAGTCAGGGACATGCTTCAGTGTGCATCTAAAAGCGTTTAAAAACAATAAAACCCAAAAAGATCGTTCGGGATTTCTAAGCTTTTACTGAGATTTCAAGCGGAAAGCCGCAGTGTCTACAGTTTTTCAGCGATACTGGGTTCATCCAGCCGCACTTTTTGCATTTGATTTCTTTCTCTTTATAAAGGTAAGTTATCTTATCGTCTATGTGGAATCCCAGGGATAATCTCAAGCCCCCCTTGAGGTGCCTGTTCAGTTCCCTTACCTCCTGAGCGTCAAATCCGTTTTTTTCATAAACTTCCAGCCCAAGGGAATACGGTTGCGGGTTGTACTTTTTTCCTAGCTTCTGCGAATCAAGGTAAGCCAGTCTTTCCCCGGAGTCGTCCTGAATCCAGGAAACAGGATATCCAACTTTTTCCTGCAAAAGCTCTATGAGCTCCGTCTCCTTCTTTGTTACTTCATCTTGGTTTATGTTCAGCATTATCATGCTCTCTCTGAGGCCAGCAAGGTTGACCAAGGAAGTAATGTATTCAGATGGGTGCTTGACCGCTATTTCCTTTAAAGAAGGTAAAAGCCCCATCAGCAGCCTGCCGTTCAACAGCTTGTTCCTCTGTGCAATAGCGTCCTGCAGTATGTCCTTAAGTAAAAGAACCTTAACTTTAAAATAGCTTTCCTCGTTCTGCGCTTCATTTGCCAGATGTGGCAGGTTCACTGAAGCTGATATTATCCCCATTTCAAGCCCCTTTTCTTCGCTCAACTTGAAGCCCGTTGCCGTTTTGTAGTCGTTGTTTACCAGTATTAAAGGTATGCTGTCCTTTATCTTGTTGCCTTTAACGCTCAGAACAACTTTTGGCTTCTTTATTTTGAAAAGGTAGTCCCGGTACTCTTTTATCAGCTCTTCGTCAGCGTCTTCAAGGTGGATCGTGATCAGAGGAGACCTCGCAGTGCTGGGCAACAAACTGTGAAGCAAAGTAAAGGTTTCGCCCTTTACTTTTTTCAGATAATCGCTGTCCACCTTTATAAAGACTTCAGAATTCGTTTCTCTTGACAGACCGTAGACCATGCTTACAAACCTGTTCCAGTTTGAACCCCCCTGAGCGCTTACGCTCTCGCTTAACATGGTAAAGTCAAGGGCAACTATGTCCGGTTTGAACATCCAGTTATGTGGGTAAGGAAGGTGTATTTCTCCGTTAAAATGAGCGTCTATAAGGTCTGTTGGCAGGTCCGATCTTACGAGATAATCTGAAAATATCCTTTCTGCCGCCCTGTAGACGAGGTCCTCGAAACCCTCACCCTCTTTGCTAGTATCTTCAAGCATGAGCTCAAGGTCGTAAACCGGTATTCCGAGCCTGCTCAGCTTTTTCCAGTACTGTTCCATTCCCTGCTCCAGCAAAATTGAATTAACTATTTCCCTTATCAGGGGTGAAGTCAGGTATGCCAGCTGGAACTTGTATATTCTTGACTCAGCTTCGCTAGCTATGTTCTGGGCAACTTCAACAGGCACGTTAGCTTCTTTTATAAGGCTCTGGACTATCTTTGAAGTGTCGAATTCCTCTATCTTCTGAGAAGATTCCCTTACGTAAAGCCTGCCAGAAGAAACTAGTGACTCTTCCTCTATCTGTTTTGCAAGAGAAAGCACAAGTCTGCCGAGTGGGGCGATCATGTACTTCCTCTCCTGCTTGTTCTGCACTACAAGGTTCTGCTGAACGAGCTTTTTCAAATGATAAGCGAACTTTCCGGACTCTCTTTTTGGAGTAAAGCCTGAAGCTTCCTTGAGCTCAGTGTAAGTCATGCCACCCTTTGCAGAAAGTATTTTGAGTATCTCAAGTCTGCTCTTTGAAGCGAGTACAGAAAATATTATTTTTAACCTTTTTGTCATAAGATTGCTGCTCAAATCTCTTAGACTGTTAGTTAACAGTATTATATAAAGTTATAAAAGTTAAACCTTTTTAATGATTAATAAAATATTTTTGATTAAAGTTTATGCTCGCCACGAACCGTTGAGAGCCATCAGCCAGGAATTTACTTCCATCAAAAGGTTTTTTGAGTTCTTGTGGGTTAAAGTGTCAAGGGCCTTTGCATAGGAAAGCCACATATAACCTATGTGCTCCTCACTTATCGTTACGCTCTGAGAATTCGTCTTCATGATATAATACACCACGTCTTTCTTTACCTTGCTTCCGTTTTTAAAGAACTCATAGTTTATCGTAAAGCTGAAGCCGTCAAAAATCTCCAGGTCGTTTAAACCTGTTTCCTCTTTAACTTCCCTTATTGCGGCCATCCTGGTATCTTCCCCGGGCTCCAGGTGGCCCTTCGGGAACTCCCAGATCCTCCTCTTGCTCATCAACACTAAGTAGAGGGGACCGCTTTTATTTTCTTTAAACACAACACCCCCCGCGGAGTGTTCGATCTCGTTAACGCTCATATTTATATGTTTTTTATTAAAAGTTTTAAATGCTACTGTTAAATCAAACGTTTTTTTAAAAGCAGAACAAATTCAGAATCTTTGTGGTTAATGTCGCTCGTGTTTTAAGCTTTAAAATAAAAATTTTATATCGTTTACAGAAGGAAGAACAGCGTCAGCTCCCGTTTCTATGAATTTATGAACGAAGCTCTTTGGGTCTGCTGAAAAGCCGTAGACCCCGACGAACCCTGCTTCATACCCGTGGTCTTTTGCGTTTTTTACCATTAACATATCCTCGTATGAATCCCCAATGTAAAGGCAACTGCGTACATTTAGGCTTTTGAAGACCTGTTCGATCAGAAATGGGTTTGGCTTGCCGAGCCATTCGTTCTTTGATTTGTAGTATGCGTCATCTATGAAAAAAGAACCCTCTGAGTTAAAGAAGCTCCCGATAAGGTCTTTTAGAGTTCTCATTGCAGCTTTCCTTGGCCTTCCGCTTGCTATGCCTATCCTGTTTCCGAACCTCTTTTTAATGAATAACTTGACGTCGTTATCAAGCACAACCTTTTCTTCTTCTATAAGTCCTTTTTTTACCTTGAAAACTGGCTCGACCTGCCACATTTCGGTGTAAAGGTCTGTCCCGAGGTACAGCTCCTCAAAAACGCTCGAAAGTATGCTTTTTCCCGGCAAGCTCGGGTAATTCAGCTTGTTTTTGATTTCAGTCAGGTAATTCAGCTTGTCCTTTTTGTTGTAAAGCTTCCTGATCCCTTCTTCTATGCTCTGCAGCCCCCTGTTGTCCGCGTACATCAACAGGTAATTCAGTGCTTTTATAGATGCCTCTGTCAAGCTTTCCCTGTTAACCTTAATCTTTGTAAAGCTCTTGAAGAACCTGTATTCTGGAGATGAAATAATCTTTAACAGTTCATCTGGAAGGCCAGAGAAAAGGCCTATAAGAATGGTATAAGAAGTGTCCCAGTCATTGTTGAACCCGCCCGTCAGCCTTAACTTTGCTATCGAATTCTTTATTTCATCCTTTGGGGGTTTAAAACCAACTGACCATTGAAAAAACATGGAAACGGTATGATAGATTGTCTCGTTATAAGACAACCGCGAGTCAACGAGCGTTCCATCCACATCAAACGCTATGGCTTCGTATTTTCTGAAGTCAGTATCTTGCTTTATATAATTTAAGCCATTATAAGTTGCAAATTCTTTATAGCTTTCTGTCAAATCAAATCAAGCGCTTTTGCTTCTCTCTGAAAGCTTTCCAACGAATCGCTGGCGTGGATGCTGTTGTCCGTGAGCCCTAAGGAAAAGTCCCCCCTTATAGAACCCGGGGGAGCTTTTGAAGCGTCTGTGCTCCCTATCATTATTCGAACAGCTTCTACCGCGTTTCTTCCCTCCAGGACTGCTGCTACAACAGGCCCAGAAGTTATAAAATCAACAAGATCCTTAAAAAAAGGTTTCCCTTTATGAACAGAATAAAACTCTTCTGCCTTTTCCTTTGTAAGGGTCATCATCTTTAGCTCTCTTATTACGAAACCTTTTGCTTCAAAACGGCTTATTATCTGCCCAATAAGGCCCCTCTTTACAGCGTCAGGCTTTATAACAATTAAAGTTCTGTCGCTCATATTGATTACTTATGTTTTGCTGTCCATTTAAGCTTTCTTGGATCCTTTTTGTGTTCAAGCATGTATATCCTGCACCTTAAGCTGCAGAACCTCAGGACGCTCCCGTCGTTCATGATAACTGTGATCCCAGTACCAGGCTTTATCGGTCTTCCGCAAAAAGAACAAACTTTTTGAGATATCATTTTCTATCACTTTATTTTCCTTGCTTCCCTCTCTGTCTCTCTGAGCATTATTATGTCCCCTAGCTTTACTGGTCCCTTCACATCCCTTGTAAGTATCCTTCCCTTTTCAGGCCCGTCCATGATCTTCAGCCTTACCTGGGTTATTTCCCCGGCTACCCCTGTCCTCCCAACTATCTGTACTACCTGTGCAGGGGTTAGGTGCTCCTCTTCGCTCATTTATATTCTATACACCTATTATTTTCTGGAGCTGAGAAGTAACCTGATCCAGTATCTGTTTAGCCTGTCCAGGGTCGACTATCGCTACAGCTGCAGATGCAACCTGCAATCCCGCTGCGGCCCCCAAGTCCTTCTTTGACTTAACGTATATGTAGGGTATCTTTCTCTCGCTGCAGATCAAGGGCAAATGCGCTACTATTTCTGGAGGATCAACGTCTTCTGCAATTACCACCAATTTGGCCTCGCCCCTTTCCACAGCTTTTGTTACTTCGTTTGTTCCCTTCCTAATCTTTCCGGTTTCTTTTGCCTGCTTGACTGCATCCAGCGCAGCCTGGGCAAGCTCAGCTGGCGTATCAAACTTTACATAACTAGGTTTTTGGCTCATCGGCTTCACCTTCGAATGTAGTAGCAGGAAAGGTTATTAAAGCTTTTGGATAACTTTGAGCTAAATTTACGCTACAGTGTAATAGAGCTCGTAAATCAAGAGGTACCATACAACTATGAATATAAGTCCGGTAAAAAGGTAAGTCCTGGCGACCCGTACATCGTTTGCCTTTCCTGTTCTGAAAAGCAGGAAGAGGCCTGAAACGCCCAGAACGTTTATGAAGAAAAGAATTATAGTTTCAAAAAGTGTCTGGTAAGAAAGGTTAGACGTAAAGGCAGCAGTAAGGGGCACGGAAGTTTCCCCAACTATAAAGCTGATTATCCCAGAAAGTACCAAGAGAAAAGCTGCGATGTAAAGGTTTTCAAATGTAAAGAGCCTTTTTATGTTCATCACTCAACCCTCGGTGCAAGGTAGTACTCTAGCTTTGAACCTTTATCATCTAGCGGAGCTTGAACCCTTATCGGGAGCCTGTTCCCGAACTCAATAGTTATGTAATCAAGAGAAGAAGACAGCGATTTTATGAACTTCTCAAGGTACTCGATGCTGTAAGAAGCCGAAGACGGCTCGTTAACTGTTATTTCTTTGACATCAGGGGTAGCGGTTGTGACCGTTACCTTTACGTTTCCGTATTCACTGGAACCGCTCAGCACAAGAGCCCCGGTGTCGGCCTTCATGTTTACTTCGTCAGATACTGTTTCTATGTCAGCAAGGGCTTCCCTGAAACCCTTTAACGTCATGACTATCTTTGCAGAAAAGTTAACTTTTGGTACAGGAACGGCTGTGTGCGATGATTCCAAGATGTGCAGTACAAATTCCCTCTGAAAACCGTTAGAAACCTTTATCAGCAAAGTGTTGCCCTCTCCTAGCGACATCTCTATCTGTTCCCCTTTAGAAGCCCTTTTCATTACGTTTGCAAGGTCGTCTATCCTTAAAGTAACTACGTGCTCTCCATCGCATTCATAAACATCAAAGGACTGTTTGAGCCATTCAAGGTTTAGCATGGCTATGTGAGAAGGGTCCATGTTCCTCATCGTTATCATGTCGGGATGAAACTCAAGAGCTACTTCTTCAAGCAGCGCCGATGCTGCCTTTATGACCATGTTCCAGCTGTTGACGTCTTTAGTCTGTAAATGAAACATACTTATATGTTAGAACAGGCATTTTATAATTATTTCTATCGATAAGCTTTTAATTCTGACAGCTTTTTAAATGATTGTTGCAGGAGTTCCTTGGGATCGAAGATTACGCAAAGTATCCTTTTTTGCCGGAGAGCATTTCCTATGCCTTAAAGAGAAACCCGGGGCTGACCATCGATAAAATAGATTCTATAGAGATAATGGGCTTTGATCCCGGGGATGTTCTGGATGCAACGAGGAAAAGGCTCGTAACCGGAATCAGGACAGGCGTATCTCCGAAAATGGACGACGTGCACCACGACGTATCTTTAGTATCTTTTATAATTTCAATGATAGCTGTGAGGTTTACAGAAGATCAGGTAATCTACAGCAGGTTTGCGATAGCTGAAGCGAGAAGGAGTGAATCTTATCTGCTGGAAGAGATAGAGAAAAACCCAAGGGGCAGAGAAATTGTGAGGGCAATCTTTGAAAGAATTTCTGGGGTAAAGCTTGACCAGTTTGATAAAGGGTTCCTGATGCCTCTCCCATACTACATGAGGTTCTCTGTAAAGGGAGAGGAGTCCTGGAAGTTAGTGAACAGGTGGGTTTACATGGGAAATGTTTACGTAAAGCACAGCGAGCTTGCTCACATGTTCAGGGAAATTTCTATGAACATGATTGTTGAAAGGCTAAAGAACATGCCAAAGCCCAACATTAAGGGAAGCCTTCTTTCACTTGTGAAAGAAATCGAAGAAGCAAAGCCAAAGCCAAGGACCTTCGTTTACACTGGGAAGATGCCCCCCTGCGTCGACTACCAGATTAACCAGCTAAAGCAGGGAGTCAACATTCCGCATTCCGCGAGGTTCCTTATAGCCACCTACCTGACGAACATAGGCTGGAACCCCGATGATATAGTGGAGCTTTTCAGGACGGCCCCGGATTTTAACGAAAGGATCACAAAGTATCAGGTAATGCAGATCTCAGGCAGCAAGGGTTCTGGGACAAAGTACATGGTTCCCAGCTGCGAAAAGCTTCTTGCCCTGCACCTCTGCAGGAGGGACGAAACTTGTGACAACATAAAGAACCCGTTACAGTATGGCAGGTTCAGAAAGCAAACCTAGTCCGCTTTGCGCCCTTGATAAAGGTCTTCCCTTTCTCAAAAGCTTCAAGGAGGTCTTTAACGTCCTTTTCCGTTGTCCCAGAACCAAGGGCTATCCTCCTCATCCTAGATCCGTTGATCAGCTTTGGGTTTATCCTTTCCTCGGGCGTCATGCTCAAGATTATCGCCTTCCATTTCTTCGTCTGAACCTTTGCCTTCTCTATCTCCTTCTTGTCAACCTTTACAGGCAGAGGCAGCATCTCGACGATCTTTTCCATAGGCCCTATCTTTTCCATCTGCTCTATCTGCTCGAGGAAGTCCTCAAGTGTAAACCTTCCCGACATTATCTTTTTAGTCTGTTCTTTTGAAACCTGTATTTCCGCGTTTTTGACCCTTTCTAGCAGGCCTTCCAAGTCACCAAGCCCTATGAGCCTGCCCACGAACCTCTTCGGGTTGAACTCCTCTATTTCCTCTATCCTCTCTCCCGTAGATATAAAATAAACCTTTGCCCCTGTAGCGGCTGCTGCAGCAAGCGCACCCCCTCCTTTTGCCGTGCCATCTAGCTTTGTAATCACTATGCCCCCCACTCCAACGGTCTCAGCAAAAGCTTTGGCCTGATAGTATGCCTGCTGCCCTATCGTTGCGTCTATCACGAGCAAAGTTAACGTTGGATTAAATTCGCTGTAAAGCTCCTTTACCTCTTTCATAAGCTCCTGCTCGTTTTTATGCCTTCCAGCGGTGTCTATTATCACTACGCTTTTGTCAAAAAAGTTTTTCAGTCCGTTCTCGACTATCTTTTTCGGGTCTTTTTCGTCCTTAGAGCCGTAAACGCTCAGCCCTGCTCTTTCTGCCAGCTGAGAAACCTGTTCATAAGCCCCTGGCCTGTACACGTCAGCCTCTATTATGCCGACAGAATAACCCCTCTTTTTTAAGTAGTTACCGAGCTTTACAGAAAAAGTGGTCTTGCCCGAACCCTGTATGCCAACCAGCATGATCACGTTCTTCGGTTTTAACTGAAGCTTGTACTCTCCCCCAAGAAGGTTTGTCATTTCTTCGTAAACTATTTTTATCGCCATTTCTTTAAAAGATACCCCGGGAAGCTCAGAGGCTGTCTTGAGCCTTTCCTCCACCTTTTTGGTGAAGTCAAAAACTACTTTCGCGTTTACGTCAGCTCTGATCAGGGTCCTCTGAAGGTCGAGTATAAATTCCCTTATGGCTTTTTCATCAACTCCGCCTTTCAGGAGCTTGTCAAAAGCGTTCTTTAACCCTTCCTTTAGCTCTTCAAGCATTACAATTACTCAAGCGCTGCCTCCTTTATTAAATATACCCCCGAATCCTTCTTCCATATTACCTCATATTGCTTTATCGTTATACCTCTGCTGTAAAGCGGCGACCTCAGAACGAATGTTTCAGCCTCTCCCCCTTCAAAGCTAGGGTTAAACCTGTACTTTCTGGATAGCTCTAATAGCTCAACAGTTTCCTTCATACCTATCTTCCTTCCTAGCCACTCTTTTCCCAGACCTAGTGCGGCCACCTTAACTATTATGTATTCTATACCGTCTTTGACGAGCTGAGTCATGTACTCTTCCTGATCAACTCCCCAGAGAGGTGAGTAGACGCTCATCCCGAACTTCGCTGCCAAGCTTTCAAACCGCTTTTTCTGAAAATTGCTCAGTATTCCTCCGGTTAGTAACGAATCGGCCCCGTACTTTTCTCTGGCCTCTTTCAGCCCTTCTTCTAGTTCATCCACGAAGATCCATGACAAACCCATGCTCCTGCACTGAAGCTCAGCCCACTTTACGTTTTCATAATGAAAGAGCATGTCGTCTTCCTTCGCTTTGACTGTTATCGCGCAGCACGGCATCTTGCCAGTTTTTCTTTTGTTCAGAAGAATTGCGTAGTTGCTGTCCTTTCCACCTGACAGTAAGACCGCAAATTTTGACCTCTCATCACTCATAATCTACATCACACCTCAGACGGCTCTTCCTTGATATCATCGAGGTCGCATATTATTTGGCGGTACTTTTTAATAACCTGTGCTTAATTTACACTTTTAGAACTTAAGCTGAATGAAGTATCGTCTGTGATGGGTTCCTTTTCATCAATAACATAAAGAGGCCTGGCGTAGAGGTTAACCGGGTCAGACCCATGAACTTTGACGAACACCTTTTTCCCGAGCAGCATTCCTTCGCTTTCGATTATTATCTGCTTGTATGCCATGTTTCTAGCTTTCCAGCCAGTTCTTTTTTCGCTCTTTTCAGTAACTAAAGCTTCCCCTTCCCATCCTATCCACTTCTGATTCTCTTCTTTCATGATCTGCAGGATGAGCTCATAAGCCTTTTTAGATCTCTCAGCAACTACTTTTGAGTCAAGCTCCTTAAACTTTGAAGCTTCGGTGTTAGGTCTTTTCCAGAATTTCGATATGTTAACGACGTTGGGCCTTGTCCTGTTCAGCAGCTCGATGGTTTCCTCAAAGTCTTCTTCAGTTTCAGTTGGGTAACCAACTATGATGTCAGTTTCTATTGTGGCATCGGGAAAAAAGGAGCGTACCTTTCTTACCAGGTCCTCAAACAAGCTTGCCCTGTACCCTCTTTTCATGTCAAGCAGAACCATATCGCTCCCAGACTGCACGGGTATGTGAAAGAACCTGTAAGCCTTTTTCGGGTAAGACCTCAACAGCTTTTCAGCTATAGCTTTGAAAAATGGTGGCGTTGACATCCCAACCCGAACGTAAAAGTCCTTATCGACTGTATCGATTTCCATTAAAAGATCCGCCAGATCCTTTTTTTCATACCTGTATGCCGCTACGTCCTGCCCTGTAAGCCATATTTCTACCGCTCCTTTCCTTACAAGCTCGCTCACGCTTCTCAGTATTGAACTGTCAGGAAAACTGAACACGCTGCCTCTGGAGATCTTAGTTGCGCAATATGAGCAGTTATAGGCACAGCCTTCCTGAACCTCTATGACTCCTATTGTTTGGGTTAATTTTTTTGCTAAGAAAGCAACCTTATCAAAATTTTTATCCGATTGAATGAACTCGTTCTTTGCGCCTTTTAGAGCTGATTCGGCCGCTTCGCCTATTCTGTTCAGTGATCTGACGTCTATAGCAACGTTAAAGCCAGCGGCTTTTAACGCTTCCGGGTCTATCCTGGTAAGGCATCCAGCTACGACTATCTTTTTGTTAAGCGCGTTTATTTCTTTTAACCTGTAGAGTATCTTGTCCTCTGTAGGCTTCTTAACACCACAAGTGTTTATTATTATAAGGTCAGAACCGTTAAGGTCACTTCTTTCCCATCCTTCCTTTTCCAGAAAATCTGAAATAACGAGGCTATCAAACTCGTTGGCAGCACATCCGTAAGTTTCAATATAATACCGCATCTTTTTAATCAATGAAAGTACTTGATATATAATCTTCTCTTAAACTTTTATGGCCAAAATTTAATATATCTAAAAGAATTATTTTAGCCAAACAGTGCTGTCATGTAATGTTATGGTTTTTTGAATAATTTTATTCAAAAGTTAAATTATATTACCAAATCAGTTAAAAATATATAACAACTGTCGTGTCAATTTTTGTTTATCAGTAATTAATGATATTTGTATAGGTTCTTTTATATCTAATGAACTGGCAAGTGTCATTTATGTCTTATTTAAACCGAATCTTAGTCGATGGTATGATTGGCAAATACGTATTGGATTTAGCTGACAAAGAAGGGTTAAAGCTTTCGAAGAGATATTACGTGTTCAATCTTGGCAAAGATGGTATAGATGAAGACCTCGATGGCTTTATATACGTTGGTGTTACCCCTTTTGAAGAAGAAAAGTCCGCTAAGTTCAAGGCGGCAACGCAGATAAAGAGGATACTCTCTAAAAACAAGCCCCTGATAATATTTGAGGCTGAGGCCTATGAAGAAGCTTTAAAGGACAAACCGTATTCTGCTATCTTCAGCGAGATAGCAGAAGAAATATATGCGACCATAAAAGCGATAGACGCCGAAAACCAATCGCTTTTGCCCTCTTCAAACCAGCCAATCGTAGCTCTGCCTTTACACGGAGAGGAAGGTATACCGTCTTTTGCGCTTAACCTGTTTAAGCTGCTCAAAAAAGTCGGAGACGCGAAGGTACTGCTGATGAGCGAAAACATATCGCCAAGCGTTACGGAGTCGATTCAGAGCAAACTTGCTGAACTGGGCCTCTCTTTTTCAGTATCAGTAAACAGAACCGGAGGCTTAATAACCGGGCTTGTGGAAGGTGAATTGAGTCTTATGGAGTACGACCCTGTTTCAAAGATCCTCGGGGACAGAGTTCTTGACCTTGAGCCAGAGGAACCCCTGGGCGTCTCTCTGCCATACCTTTACCGGCTGGACTAAAAATTATCATTTTAAATAATTTATTTTTAATACATATTTTAAGAACGTTTAAATAAAATTTTTTCAATAAACCAACCATGGATTTGATAGCGTCCTTCTACCTTGACGAACTTCACGACATGATGCTTTATGAGAAGCTTTCAAAATTAGTGAAAGATAAGGAAGCCAAAGAAAGGTTAAAGGAACTGTCAAACGTTGAAAGGTTTCACGCTGAGTTCTTTAGAAAGATGATGAACAGGCTTTCGATACAGGTACCAAATCCCCCGAACAATTTCTTCATTTCGCTCGAGGCTTTGTTCTTTTACGTTTTTGGGCTCAACCTTACCATGAAGCTTTTTGAAGAAAGGGAATCTGCGACGGTGGTAAACTACCTTAAGCTCTATGACGATCAGCGTTTGACAAACGAAGAAAAGGATACGCTGAAAAGGGTTATTAAGGACGAAATGGAGCACGAGAGCTTTTTCAGGACCAAAACAGAGAGCGCGTTTTTAAAGAATATAAGGGACATCCTGCTCGGCATAAACGATGGCCTCATAGAACTTTTAGCCGCAGTTTCGGGGTTTGTGGGTGCCTACGCGGTAGGCTTCCTCGTAGGCATAGCAGGAATAGTGATAGGCGTTTCTGGAAGCCTTTCGATGGCTGTGGGAGCATACATCTCCTCAAAATCTGAGGGAGAACTTAACGAAAACAAGAGGCTGAGGCAGCTTCTTATGAGCAGGGTTTTTGGCATACCCCAGCCAGATGAAAAAGAAGAGTCGACAGCAAAGGAGTCGGCTTTCTTTGTAGGTTTTTCTTATCTCGTAGGAGCGCTCATACCTACATTGCCGTATTTTCTCTCATTAAGCATAAGGGTTGACCAGGTACTTTCGTACATTTTCACAGTAATCGTCCTGGCCCTTGTAGCTTTTGTAACAAGCATAACAACCGGGGTTGATTACAAAAGGAAGATATTGGAAATGATCGGGCTTGCCATAGCCGCTTCAATAGTGACCTTTTCGCTCGGCGTCTTCATACACTATGTGCTTGGCCTTAAGGTCTACTGACAGATTTCCTAAAAAGTCATAAAAAAGAAAAAGTAAGTTTAAATTTGATTTGTTTATTAGTCTGTTATGCAAGAGCTTATTGAGTGTTTGAGTTTCGAAGAGCTCGAGGAGTTCGTTGAAAGTTCTGAATATGCTGTAGTTGACTTCTGGGCACCGTGGTGCGCTCCCTGTCACATACTTCACAGGATCCTTCAGAGCGTAGCCCCAACATATTCAAAGATAAACTTCGGCAGGATAAACACTCAGAACTATCCTGAAGCAGCAGAAAAATACGAAATCTACGGGCTTCCTACGCTTCTTCTTTTTAGGAACGGCCACGTCGTGGACAGGATTGTTGGCGTGGTTTCTAAGAATTACTTGGTTGAATCGCTCAACAGGTTGATGCAATGAGAGCGGTAGCTGTTTCGATAAGCGGGCTTTCGTATTCAAGCTTTGCCGATTGCAATCCCAGGTTTCTCTTAAGCCTTTTCAGTTCAACTTACAGGGGGGTTGTCGAAAACAGAGAATTTTTCGAGCCGCTAAAGGCCTGGCAGGCTATACTTAAAAGAACACCTTTTGAAGATCTCCTTTCAAAGGGTATACAGCTATCGAACATACCCCTTTCCAACCCAACTTACGGTAGGCCTTCAACTGATATGTTCAAGATCAGCTTAAAAGAAGAACTCGAGCTCCTTTTAAAGACAGTAAACGATTACAGTGATAAGTATGTGGTTCTTTTCTCAGTAAACACATACGAAAGAGATCTTAAGAACAAAAAGAATGCCTGTGAAGGGTTGCGGCTGATAGACTCATATTTGGAAGCCGTCTTTGAGAATGTTGATAATTATGCGTTTTTCTCACCTTACGGCTTTGACGGGACAAAGTATGAACCGTACGGCATATACATTTCAAGCATACCTCGGCCATCCGAGGAGGAAACAATAAAGCTTGATCAGATACTCGACATCGTTCTTTCGTTAAAGATCTAAAACATCAATATTTCCAGAAATTTTAAGAAATCTATAGCTTTGGTAATTTCACTACAGGTTAAGCTGATAATCGACCTACTTCTTATATTTGCTGATGGAATGACCATAGTAATAGCAATCAAAAAAGTTACTCATTTTTACTAGTGTTCATCGGCCTTGTGATCGCTTAAATGTTTTCCGGTGCTCCTGTTCAGTTCGCCACTCTTCAC
Organism: Conexivisphaerales archaeon; assembly: GCA_030756715.1. GTDB lineage: Archaea > Thermoproteota > Nitrososphaeria > Conexivisphaerales > UBA164 > CAYFFZ01. The sequence continues at coordinate 100 of JAVBJD010000009.1, read as the reverse complement.
ATGTTTTTTATAGGGCTCGATATATGTCCCCGGAAAGGCTGAGCCGAAGTGAACTACCCCAACCTCACGGTTGGGGCTTCTCGGTTCATCGGCGCGCTTG
>JAVBJD010000131.1 GCA_030756715.1 Conexivisphaerales archaeon | reverse complement strand
TATGAGAGAATAAAAAGCCCTACAAACATGCTCAGGACACCAAGTAGCTGAATGGCGTTTATTCTATCCTTAAAAACAAAATACCCTATGAGCGTCAGCAATGCCGGCTCAGCTGCAACAACCGAAAAACCAACAACCATATATTTATACGCTTCAACGATTAACGCCGATAAAAGCGCAGAAGATTGCAACAGCGCTATTATAAAGGATTGGGACACATACCTTTTATCAAAATCAAAGTTTTTTCTTAAAATAACAAAAACAAGTATTAGCAAGAATGAGATCAAGTTTCCAAAAGCCCCTACTAATGGATAGTTAAATGAACTGGAAACGGCATAGTTGAAAGCTACAAGTTGAAACCCCCAGAATATGTTGCCCAGGAGGGCCGGGATAAGCCCTAAATTAAGCTTGAGAGTTTTAAACATGATAAAAAAGGTCCCCATAAATATCAGGGCTGCGCCAGTAACCTCATAAGCATTTATGCTTTCGTGTAAAACAAGCGAACCCCACAGAACAGGTACAAGATAAGAGACAGGTATCAGGCTCATCGTATCGGACATCTGCTCCTTTTCTAATGAAACAAGAACGAAGAGCAGCCCAGTACCCATCAGAAGGCCGGAAATCGTTGAAAACTCGATCGAGCTAGCGTTTAAAGTTCCTTTCCAAAATATAGAAAAGGCAAAAAGGATAAGGGTAGAAAATAAGGTTATAAGAAAGGTAGTTTTTAACGCTCCTTGTCTCTCAGACGGTACCTTTAGCCATGCATCTCCCGCTGTAAACAGTATTAACGAAAGTATTGCAAAAAGCACTGCTGTTACCATGTGCTAATTTAAATATCAACGATATAAAACCTTTTGAAAATCTAAAATAAGAAATTTTCAAATTTCATTAAAAGAATTTCAAAATAAAATAAACAGATAACCTTTTTACTTATTTTGTCGAGCCTTCTTATATGAGAATATTTGTACCTCTTAAGGACAATAACGGGCTTAATTCAAGAGTAACAGGGCACCCAGGGAGAGCCCCTTTTTATGCGGTTGTTGAAGTTGACGGAGATAAAATAGTGGGTTACCAGATTTACGAAAACCA
>JAVBJD010000130.1 GCA_030756715.1 Conexivisphaerales archaeon | reverse complement strand
AGCATATTCGGGGACACAGCTTGCGATTCAAGGGTTAACTTCAACAAAGCCGCAAGCGTAGGTGCCAAATCTGTCATAAAGCCCAGGAAAACTCAAGCGGAAAGTCAAGGGGATCTTATGTAAGAGCACAGACAGTGAGGGAGTTTATGTCAGACCCAAAGGCATGGAAGAAGGAGCACAGGTACGGCCAGAGGTGGCAGGTTGAGACCGTATTCTCATCATTGAAGAGGATGGTAGGCGAATTCTTCATATATGTCCTTAATGTTTGAATAATCAACTAAATATTAGCCAAGGTATACGTTTACAGCATCGTGGAGGCCCACAGGAATGGTTCATCATGCGTTTTATGAAAAACGCAGTCTAAATAGATCGTTAGAAGACACTGTACAGCAAAGAAGAGAATAAAATCATATATTATGCAACAAAGGAGGTAAGATCAATTATTTTTATAAACAGACGTACTCACAATTATTTCAGACGCGCGTGATATTGCTCTGGGAGAACCATAAAAATGTTTATTTAATTAAATACTTAAAGGCGTTATAATGAATGAAGCTAAAAAACCACTTATAGACGACCTTGACTATAAAATACTAAATCTCTTAGAAGAGGATTGCACTCAGACATACCAAGAAATTGCAAAGAAAGTTAACAGGAACCTCTGGACTGTGAGGGATAGGATAGAGCTAATGAAAATAAAAGGCATCATAAAGAGATGCAGGGCAGTCCTTGATTACAAACTGATGGGGTACAGCTGCAAAGCAGTGCTGTTTTTTAACATACCCACCGAAAACATGCAAGAAGCGATAGCGTTTATGAAAACTCAAGAAATGATCAAGAGCGTCATGATCATAAGTGGCGACAAAAGGTTCATGGTGACAATAGTGGGGAAAGATGTAAACGACATCAGAAACTATATTCTAAAAAATTTAACAAAATTTAAAATTTATAATACAAAACTGGATATTGTTATGGATGAAATCCTTTAAAACTTAGCAATATTTGTGTAAAAAATTTAAATTTTATGATTAAGTAAACAATTTATGGCTTCAGAAAATCCTGAAATTGATAGTTCGCTCGTCGGTATGATATCTTC
>JAVBJD010000129.1 GCA_030756715.1 Conexivisphaerales archaeon | reverse complement strand
CCATTATATTGACACGATCATCCGACGTCTCGCCTGCGTTCCACAGGCAGAGCCCCTTTATCGCTGTTTTCACTCGGTCGTGGTGCTAGCCTTATTCGAGGCATCGCGGATTCCCCCGATCGAGGTCTCTAGGATCTTCTTTCCATAAAGCTTCTGCCATGAATGAATATCATCAGCCTGAAACACGACATACTGATAATTGTTTACCACATAATGCACTATCTTGTTTGTTATGTCTTTCTTTATGCCGTTCTCATGTTCATACTCCTTGTTGATCTTCAGCCGGAGCTTTTCCCTGTTTTTCGATCCTTTCTTTGCTCTTGAGAAATAATGCTGAAGCTTTTTCAACCTCTTGCTCTGGGGGACTGAATATGAAACTTTTACCCCGTTTGAAAATGCAACCTGATCCTTTACTCCCAGATCGATGCCTATGGTCTTTTTATTCTCGACTTTTGGTCCTTTCGGTATGTACGCTGTTACGCGCAGGTAATAGTCTCCATTCCTCTCTACAAGGTTGGCTGTCGTCAGCTCGGCATTGCTTGGTATCTGATCAAGCCCTTCAACCCTGAACTTTCCGAGCTTCTGTATGTGAACGGCGTTTCGCTTTCTGTCAAATATGTATGTAATTTTATACTGCATCAGCGGCATTGAATGCAAAGACTTTATGAACTTGATCTTTCCGACCCTGATACCTTTCTTCTTCTGCTCTGCCAGAGCCCTCACGCTGTCCTGTAGCCTTTTGATCAAAGCCTGCTTCATCTGGGAAGAGAGCGATGTGAGCTTTCTTTCTTCAAGCTTATCTCCGGCCTTCACTGTAACAGAATCAACCTTATAGTCACTGTGAGCCTCAAAGCTGGTTATTCCGTTTGCAATTACATAATTGATGACTCATTTTACCTCTAAGAACAGCCTTTGAAGCGCTGCGAGCTTGCCCTTTGAGATCCTGCTTTTGTCAAATTTCAGCTCATAAGTTTTTGCTTCCTGATGTTTTCTCCTGAGAAGCATTTCTTTCCTCTTTTCCCTGATTCTTGCATTTTTTCAGAGTTATGCATCAGCCTGTAAATATAATGTTCTGAAGCCTTTAAAAACTTCCGCAAT
>JAVBJD010000051.1 GCA_030756715.1 Conexivisphaerales archaeon | reverse complement strand
AATCTCCTCAGCAGCTTTACCTTGGGAAGCCTGAAAGCCCCTGCGCTCGGGTCCACGGCTATGGCCTTCAGCTCATCTATGTCAACGCTCGTGTGAAAGAAAGGCGACAGGAGCTCTTCTTTGGGAGTAACATTAACTTCAACCCCTGAAGCTATGGGAGAGAGAGCCGGCAGGCAGATGAACCTGTGCCCGAGTTTGTCCTTACCGTAAAGGATAACGTGGAGCTTGACCCTGTCGTACCCGCTCCTGAGCACAACTGCAGGCTGCTCGTGCCCTATGACAACGGTGTGGACCCCTTCGTAATCCGCTGGAAGCCTGTGACCGTGCAGGAACAGGTACCCTTTTTCCCTGTGCTCTTCAACGACCCTGAGCCCTATCCTGCTCGAAATCGTCAGCAGGTAGTTGTCGTGGTTCCCCCTGACCGCTATTACTTCTGAAAAGAGCTTGCTGAGCTCCTCGTTCAGCTTTTTGACCTCGCTCCATTCCTGAAAAGTTGCGGCTTTGAACTCATGCTTCAGGTCCCCATTTATCAGTATCCTTTTTGCCCCGGTTTCCTCTTTGATTGCCTTTATTTCTTCAATTATGAGCTTGAGCTGGACCTGGGGTAAGAAAAGCTTTGCTTCTTCTGCAAGGTAAGTTTCTTCACCGAGCTGGAGGTCTGAAACGGCTACAAGGTCGAGTTCTTCAAAGTAAACTGCCCTCCTGCCGTCAACAGTATAAACGCCTTTAAATATCCGCATCCTCTCTCTTCTTCTGCAAAAACTGTAATAACTTTTGATGAAGTTTCAGTATCAGCTTCCTCCTGTCCTCCATCAGTATTACGTCAGAAGAGCCCCATGCAAGCATCTTGAAGGAAAAAGGTGAAGGAACGTTCGACCTGTCCAGAACCATGTACCTGTACTCCCCGGACTCTATTCTACTCAGGAACTCTTTTGCGGCTGAAATGTCCATGTAGTCCTGCAGTATTTCCCTGTAAGCCTCCTTCAAAAGCGGGAAGTTATCAACGTTCTGCACAACCTTAACAAGGAGGTCCGAGTTGAACTGCTGCTTCCCAACGCTTATGGCGTGTCCCTTGTAGTTCCTGAGTATCATGAAGCTCCTTGCCGCGACCTGCCTGAACTTCCTCCTGAAGAGCTCAGTGTTGGCTATCGCTTTCAGGAGTATCCCTTCAATGTTCTCAGAGGTTACGCTCCTGAGAAGCTTTTTCGCGTTCACTTCCGCATCCCTTTCCACTGAAAGTACGAAGCCGTTGTCTGAAACCATTACTCCAACAGATGACCCGAGCATCTGAGAAAGTTTGTAACCGTAGGCCCTCGAGAGGGCGTCGTTTGCCTTCCTTCCGAGAAGCGTATGAAAAACTATGTTCATCTTTTCAGACTCGTACTGTTCAACGAGGTAATCTGAAGGGCTCAGCTTTTCTATCTTCCTGCTCTTCAAAAACTCGCTCATTAGCGTTATGTACTCAGCTATTGCGTTTTTTGCGTTTTCATCAGCTGGGTAATCCTTTATCCTTTTCAGCACGTCTTTCTTTGAAAGACCTATAAGCGAAGACCTGAAGGCCTGTATCCTGTTCGCCAGGTCGTAGCTCAGGGGGAGCTCTTCTGAAAACCACGCAGGGACTGTGGGCTTTGAGTCTTCTGCCCTTTTCACGTACACCTTCATCCTCTTTGAGCTCAGGAACTCGTATATCTTTCCCGCAAGCACGAACCTGTCCCCGGGCGCTAGGCGCTCCACAAACTCCTCTTCTAGAGTGCCTATCGGCTTCTTCCCCTCAAAAACAACTATCTTAGTCTCATCCGGTATCGTCCCCTGGTTCAGGTAGAAAATCATCCTCGCGGACTTCCTCCTGCCGAACTCAGCATCTTCATCTTCATAACCAAGGCTATCCGCCCTTTCTCCGTTTTTATAGAGCGATATCTTAGCATAAACGCCCCTTTCTTCAAGGCTGTGGTAAGCCCCTGCCAGGTAGTTTATCACGTCAATGAAGTCATTCCATTCTAAGCTTTCGAAGCTGTAGCTCCTTTTTACCAGGCTGTAGGCTTCGGCTACTTTCCACCTTTTCACGAGCGACATGGACACTATTATCTGAGAAAGCACGTCAAGAGGGTTCTTTATTATCTTTATCTTGTCAAGCTCCCTCCTTAGAGCGAAGTAAGCCATTACGCTCGTTTCAACTATGTCATCGTTGTCGCTTGCTATTATCACGCCCTTTGAAGTGCTGTTTATGCTGTGCCCTGAGCGGCCGACCCTCTGCAGAAGCCTTATTATGCTCTTTGGGCTACCGAGCTGGATAACGAGGTCGATGTAACCAATGTCTATGCCGAGTTCAAGTGAAGTTGAGCTCACGATTGCCTTTAGCTGCCCGTTCTTCAGCTTATCTTCAAAGTCCAGCCTGAGGTCCCTGCTGACTGAGCTGTGATGGGCTCCTATTGTTTCGTCTGTAAATATATCAGGGAACTTTTTCTTTAAATTGGCAACGACCCTTTCTGTCCCGCTCCTGGTGTTTGTGAATATAAGGGCCGTCTTGCTCTTCTTTAAAAGGCTGTAAAGCAGAGAATAAGTTGATTCGGTGAGCTTCGTTTCGCTTGCTTTTACTATATCCTTAACCGGAGAGAGCACCTTTATTTCTGTCTTCTTTTCGAACCTTGCGTCTATGATCGTTACATCCCTGTTGCTTCCGACCAGGAACCTCGCGATTTCCTCTATGGGCGCCGTTGTGGCGCTCAGCCCTATCCTCTGAAATTCAGCCAGCTCCTGTAAAAGCTCGAGCGTTAAAGATAGGTAAGAACCCCTCTTGGATTCAGCTAGAGCATGAATTTCGTCAACTATAACCCACCTGACTGTCCTCAGGTTTTCCCTGAACTTTGGCGCAGTTACAGCTATAGCAAGGCTTTCTGGAGTTGTGCACAGTATGCTCGGCGGCTTTAGAAGCTGCTTTGCCTTTTCTGAGCTTGTGCTGTCGCTCGTCCTTATGCCCACGCTTATCCCTGAAAGCCATTCCCTTTCCTTCCCGGATTTCATTTCTTCAAGCGGGACCAAAAGGTTTTTCCTTATGTCGTTTATAAGAGCCTTTAAAGGCGAAACGTAGAGAACCTTTACACCCCTTTCGCTGTTCCCGTTTTTATAAAGCTGTATCAGCTGGCTGAGTATGTCCAGGAAAGCGGCAAAGGTCTTCCCTGTGCCGGTTGGAGATGAAACCAGCACATTCTCCTTATTATGAATATGATATATTGCGTCGACCTGGGGAGGGCTGAACTTCCTGTACCTGCTTTTAAACCATTCAAGAACTATGGGGTCGAGTAATTTTTCAACTTCTTCCTGACTGTGCTTCTCCGCGTACCTTATCATAAGTTAGACAGAAATGGTTTTCACAAAAGATTAAAAACATACCTGCAAAAGTTGCACTTCTGCTGGCAAAAGAGCTGAAAGCAAATTATCATACGGTTGCGTTTTCAGTAATCCGCGAGGGAAAACAGGACAAAAAACGAATTTACGTCAAAATATATAGCAACCGTAACCAATTAGTATTTAAAGCTATTTAAAGTTAAGGTTTATTTTATATAATTTTTACAGATTTTCTGCTTTATTTTTACAAAATTATAAAGCTCACGTTAATAAAGAGGCTAATCCATCCTTTATATTTGAATTAGGTTGATAGAGGAGAAGCAGATCATTTACAAAAAAGAGCTGGCTACAAACATTTACGAAATGCTCATACAGGCGCCCAAGGTTGCAAGAGCGGCCCACGCAGGGCAGTTCATCCTGATTATGGTTGAAGATAAAGGGGAAAGGGTCCCGATGACCCTCGTTGACTGGAGCCCGGCTGTCGGCTGGATAAAGATAGTTTACCAGGAAGTCGGGACTTCCACGATAAAGCTATCGATGAAGGAAGTCGGGGACAAGGTTTACTATGTAGCCGGGCCCCTGGGCCACCCATCCAGGGTTTCAAAGTTCGGAACCGTTCTAATGGTAGGAGGTGGAGTTGGAATACCCGCGCTTTATCCAATAGCAAGGGAGCTAAAGAGGCTGGGAAACAAGGTCGTTACGGTGATAGGAGCTAAGACTTCTAACGCTCTGATATATGAGAAGGAAATGTCAGAGGTCAGCGACGAAGTCCACATAACAACTGACGACGGTTCTAAAGGGCTTAAGGGCTTTACTGTTGACGCTGTAAAACTAATGCTTGAACAGGGACAGAAGTTCGACGCCGTATGGGCTGTCGGCCCGGCATTGATGATGAAGGCAGTTGCAGAGGCAACTAACGGAAAAATACCTGTCTCATATTCAAGCCTGAACTCCCTTATGGTCTGCGGAGTCGGCATGTGCGGCGCCTGCAGGGTTACGGTCGGAGGAAAGACAGTTCTAACATGCGTTGATGGTCCTGAATTCGATTCTTACCAGGTCAACTGGAGGGAGCTTGCGATAAGGCTGCAGGCTTACAAGAAGGAAGAGATGATTTCGCTTGAGATGCTAAAGGGGGCTGGTAAAGTATGAGCAGCAAGATAGGACACAGGATAGAGCCAAAGACAAGGCCTCCAGAAATAAGGAAGAAGGACTTCGAAGAAGTCGAGCTGACGCTATCTCCGGAGGAAGCGATGAAAGAAGCTTCCAGGGACATAAAGTTCTGCGTGGCCCCGTGCAGCACGAAAGGTTGCCCCGTAAACGTGAACGTAAACGGCTTCCTGAAAAAGGTAGCTGAAGGCGACTTTAAGGAAGCGTACAGGATACTCATCCAGAACACTCCTATCCCTTCAATCACAGGCAGAGTTTGTCAGCAGGAGATCCAGTGCGAAGGGGCATGCGTCCTTCGCAGAGTAGGCGAACCGATAGCTATAGGCGCTGTTGAAAGGTTCGTCGGAGACTGGGCCCTTGACAACAACGTTGAAATCCCGGTTACTGTTGAAAAGAAACACAAGAAAGTAGCGGTTGTTGGTTCAGGTCCTTCAGGGATCGTTGCTGCGGCGGACCTTGCAAGGATGGGATACGACGTAACAATGTTCGAAGCTTTTCACGTTCCTGGAGGGGTTCTGGCTTACGGAATTCCGGAGTTCAGACTGCCGAAGAGGATACTCAGAAAAGAGTTCGAAAGGCTCCAGAACATAGGTGTTGACATAGAGCTCGGTGTGGTAGTCGGCACCACTTACACAATCCCTGAACTTCTGAAGGACTACGACGCTGTATTCCTGGGAGTTGGAGCCGGCAGGCCCATGTTCCTGAACGTCCCGGGTGAAAACCTGGCAGGTATATACACTGCAAACGAATTCCTGACGAGGGTAAACCTGATGAAAGCTTACATGTTCCCTGAATATGACACGCCCATACACGTGGGCAAAAAGGTTGCCGTCATAGGAGCAGGGAACACTGCCATGGACGCCGCTAGGTCAGCCCTCAGGCTCGGCGCAGACGTCTACATAATATACAGGAGAGGAAGGAGCGAGGTAACAGCAAGGGCTGTTGAGTTCAGGCACGCTGAAGAAGAAGGCGTAAAAACGATCTTCTGGGCAACACCTATGGAATTCCAGTCAAGCGATGGCGTAAACGTCTCCAACATAAAGCTCATGAAGATGAAGCCAGGGGAGCCCGACAGGACGGGAAGGCCAAGGCCTGTTCCTACCGGAGAAACGTTTGATTTTGAAACGGACATGGTAATAACTGCAATAGGCTTCTACCCGAACCCGTTGATACCACAGATGACCCCAGAGCTTAAGGTTGACGACCATGGCAGGGTTGTCGTGGACCTGGAAGGCAGGACATCAATACCTCACGTTTATGCAGGTGGGGACATAGTAACAGGGGAGTCAACTGTAATAGAAGCAATGGGCTGGGGAAGAAGAGTAGCAAGGACCATAGACAAAGACCTTCAGAAGATTTGATTTATCACATAAAAAACCAAATTGATGCAATTTAGATGTTTTATATACTTTTCCTGCAAT
>JAVBJD010000050.1 GCA_030756715.1 Conexivisphaerales archaeon | reverse complement strand
CATTAAACCCGCTCTATGTTACTAACTGGGTTTGGCAGGTAGATGTCTGGCAGGAGGTATACGATACTCCAATAGGCACACCGCCGTGGGGAGTGACCAGCGGAGCGCTCATGCCCTGGATGGGAACGTATAACGTGCAGACCGAAGTAACGGCTCCTATCGGAAGCGGGTCAGGATGGTGGAACCCGTTCAACGCATCAAAGATAGTAAAAGGAGAAGTAATAACCATAAACTTCTGGAAGAACGATACATGGCAGGATGGAGTTCCGCTCAACGCATATGACTATAACTTTTCGCTGTATTACTGGAACGTACAGGGCCTATCAGGCGCATCTACTCCTGATTCATATGCTTCAACTCCGCCTTATGGTTTGCTGGCAACTTACATACCTCCGAACAATCCGTATGAGATTCAGCTTTACGTTAATTCAACAAACTTATGGAATGTATACACTCTTGACATACCTGTGATTCCCATGCATATATTCAAATACTTTAGTCCTTCAGTAACAGCTTCATCAACTGGTGCAATGGACATAACTCTTCCGGTGAGCCAGATATCTGGACTGTCTTCATACCTTGCGAGCCCCAATGAACATTTGCCTCAGTGGATGTACTGGTTGCCAAACCTTGAAGTTGGAAGCGGACCGTTCGTATTCCAGTCATGGAACAAAGTCACTAACGTGATAACGCTCACGAGAAACCCCAACTACTACAGGAGCGCATGGTGGGCATGGATGACGACTGAACCTCAGGGAACGAACGCGCCGTTCAAGGTGAACATAATGGAAGAAATATACAACCCGACTTCGAGCACATTTGAAGGAGTTGCACCGGGTAGCACAGGTTACATACCAATAACAAACGCAACGGGCGTGGTTCAAGTTATAAACCCAGCATCAGGACAGGTGTATGAAAGCGAACCTTTATCATCAGTAGGCAATGGTTCATATACAGCTACGATTCCAACATCAAACCTTGCTCCAGGAACTTATGAGCTTATGGTGAACGCATCGTACAGATCTTTCGGACTTAACAGGGTATGGTACAGCTACAGCGGACTCACTGTATCTTCGTTGACAGCAACAGTTACTTACAAAGTTGTTTCATCTACAGGAGCACCAATAGCTGGAGCAACAGTTAAAATAGACGGTGTAACGGCTGTTACCAACTCTTCAGGAATAGCGGTCCTGCCTAATGTGCCTTTGGGCACTCAGACTGTAACCGTGACAGCACCCGGTTATCAGAATTACACAACAACACTTCCAGTTTCATCTACAACCACAGTACAGAGCGCAACGCTCTCAACTCCAACTCCGACTCCAACGCCAACACCTCCACCAGCACCAAACTATACAGGTTATTACATAGCTGCTGTCATAATAATCATAATAGTGATCGTAGTGGCTGTCTGGGCTTTAAGAAGAAAGTAAGCAGCATAAAATATTTAAATATTTTTTTATACTCTATTTGATGGGATGGGTATTAAAGCTTATCTTGCCAAGAAGGTTATTGGTATTATTATTACTATGTGGGTTATAGCAACAATAAACTTCTTTTTATTCCAGGTTATGCCGTTTACGCTTCTTGGCATAAATCCAGAACAGTGGTTTGTACCTATAGTGGGAACGCAGCACAACTTACAGTATATACAGAAGATCAGAGAAACGGTCATTGCAGAACTGGGTTTTAACAAACCACTTGATATAAGGTATTTAATTTATATTAAGGCCATGTTTACTTTTCATTTTGGATATAACGTTGGAAGCGTTTTAAGCGGGCCTGTAATATCAACTATAGGCAGGTATGCCCCATACACAGTTCTTTTGTTAGGTGGATCAACAATAGTGTCTTTTTTTATAAGTTTATACCTTGGGGTCTTTTCTGCTCATAAAAGAGGCACGCCGGTTGATCAGGTTTCATTTATGACATTGCTTTTCTTTTACGCTATGCCATCTTTCTGGATAGGAAGTCTGCTGATTTTAATATTTGCTTATTATTTAAAAATAGCGCCGCCAAACGCGGCTGCATACTTTAGCTCATTTCACGGTTTAGCATATTATGCAGCCGTTCTAAGAGCTATGATACTTCCTTTCACTTCGCTTACACTTATAAGCATAGGAGGATTTTATCTTATACAGAGGTCTACAGCAATAGACATAATAAACGAAGATTTCGTAACAGTGCTCAAAGCCAAAGGGCTTAAAAACAGATCAATATTATACAAACACGTGCTCAGAAATGCTATTTTACCCACTTTGACCATATTCGCAATTTCCATGGGATTTGTTCTTTCGGGCGCAGTTATAACAGAAACAATATTTGGATGGCCTGGTCTGGGATACTGGACTTACATGGCCATAGTAACAGAAGATTTTCCCTTAGAACAGGCTATATTCTTTATAATCTCACTTATGGTGGTACTGGCAAACTTTATAGCCGATATCTCATATGGTTTGCTGGATCCTAGAATAAGGAGGGGTTAAATTTGTCATATAAGAATCAGGTTAAGCTTTTTGTAAAAAACAGGATGGGCATGGCTGGAGCTTTTATAATAGTATTCTTCACGCTGATGGCCGTTTTTGCTCCTTTTCTTACGTCAAACCCTCCTTCACAAACTTTTGTAGCTGGCCCATGGGCAGTACCAAGCTGGGCTACAATTATACCATTGTACAGTAACCTTCCCCCCAACGTTCAAGCAGTCTCTAACAATTTTAACCTCTGGAAGATAAACACTTACAAAAGCGCAAACTATTCGGTTCAGGAGACAACATTACCATCTAATACAGTAAGCATGACAAGGTACACAACGGCAGAAGCTCAGGTACTTACAGTTTCATCCAAAGTTCCTGCAGGAATGGGTGAAGTGTCAGTGCTGAACATGACGTACGCTTTCAACTATCAGTATAAACCTCCATATAAATTCGCTTTTGGAACTCTTATCTATCCCATAAAGGCTTCAAACATTTCTGATCTTTATGTCAAGTTTACATTGATTGCTCCAAACGGAAAAGTTTACAAGCTCACTTCTTATACTTATATAGCTTCTTCTCCAGTAGTCATAGACAGCCTCGATAACGGGTTAAAGATGAACGCGTGGAACGTCATTTATATGGCTTCGGATACCACGCCCGTTGTTCTTTCTGCTTTTGGTCCTTCAGGGCTAACGTTAAGCATGCCATCAATGATAATTTTGAATCAAAAGGGAACTTACAAACTGAACGTACAGGTAATAGCTTTCGAGTCACCACAGCAGGGTTATGTAAAGTTTTCGCTTGCAGATCCTTATTTTTTTGTATACGGTAGGCAGTACGGGCTACTGGGAACTGACAACAACGGAAGAGACCTCTGGTCTCAGTTTGTCTGGGGCTCCAGAATATCAATAGAAGTTGGGCTTTTAGCTTCAATTTTTTCTGTGGCTTTAGGGTTAATAATAGGGCTGATAGCCGGTATGTTTGGTGGAGTTATCGAAGAACTAACGATGAGGGTTACAGACGTGTTTCTGGTCATACCGTTTTTACCGCTTGCTATAGTCGTTCTGTTCCTTTTAACGCAGAACGCATTTTTAGCCAAGAGCCTTTATTTCTGGCTTGTTGTTCTTTTTGCTATCCTTTCCTGGCCTTCCATAGCAAGAGTTATCAGATCTCAGGTGCTTTCTCTTAAAGAAAGAGGCTATATAGAAGCTTCTAAGGCATTGGGAGCAGGAAACTGGCACATAATAAGAAAGCACATAATTCCAAACGTAATGGGGCTGGTGTATGCAAACCTTGCTTTGAGCGTTCCGGGCTTTATACTTACAGAAGCAGCCCTTGATTTTCTGTTCCCTGGAGCATCCACCACTCCAACCTGGGGCAGAATGTTATCCAAAGCCTATGATCATGCCGCATCAGCTGTATCGTTTCAGTTTGGATGGTGGTGGTTCATATTCCCGGGCCTTGCAATAGTTCTGCTCTCTCTTGCGTTCGTTATGGTTGGATATGCGCTTGATGAAATATTCAATCCCAGGCTGAGAGGACAATGAAAACAAAGACCATAGTGGGCTTAACATTGATAGTAGTGTTGATAATTGCGGTCAGCGGTTTATATTTATACAATGAAAGGATTAATAGCCAGAAGCTTGTTGGTTCTACTTTTTACTATGAATATACCATAACTATACCCAATAACGGAACTTATGTTAACATGATAAAAATTCACGTGATATCTGTCAAAGATAACAGCGTCTTTTTCAATTATCTGGTAATTCCTTTGAACGGCACAGTCAAAAAAAAGTACAGCAATCAATCGTTTGTTCCAGTATTTGACCCTAAAAACAACATGACCTATTTTAAATCAGGATCTTTTGGTATGCCCCTTTTTATCAACTCTTCAGTCAAAAGCGCTTCAGGTTCTACTTATATAGAGTTTCAGGGGAACCAAAGCATCTATATAAAATATTCTGTACTGAGGTCTTCAGAAATTAACGTTAGCCTTACTTTGATACCTTATTTATATTCTTATAATTTAGGAGCTTCATACTGGAATCTGGTTTATGATGGATCTTATGGCTACTTGATATATGCAAAAGGAGGTCTTATAGGTTCAAATTATGTTAGTTTTGAGTATAAGTTGGTGAATTCAAGTGTCTGAAGTCCTGAAGGTTGAAAGTTTAAAAATGTATTACAGAATGGGTCAAACATACGTAAAGGCGGTAGATGATATATCATTTGAAGTTCAGAAAGGCAAGTGTTTGGGGTTAGCTGGAGAATCTGGCAGCGGCAAGACAAGCATAGCTACAACAATAATGAGAATTTTACCAAAGAACGGACAGATAATTTCAGGAAGCATATATTTGGACGGGCAGGATGTGATGAAGCTGAGCGATGAAGAATTCAGAAAAATAAGATGGGTTAAGGTGGCGATGGTACCTCAGGCATCTATGAACGCATTTGATCCTGTGTTTACCATAGGCGACCAGATAATTGAAGCTATTCTGACGCACAAAAACGTGACAAAAGATGAGGCAATGTCTAGAGTAAAGGAGCTTTTCCAGTTAGTGGGGATAGATCCCTCAAGAATCAACAACTATCCGCATGAGTTTTCAGGAGGTATGAAGCAGAGGGCAGCCATAGCCATGGCTCTGGCAAACAACCCTGACATAATTATACTGGACGAACCTACAACTGCTCTGGACGTAATAGTTCAAGCACAGGTTTTAAGCCTTCTTAGAAACCTTAAACAAAAGCTAAACATAAGCATGATCTTAATAACGCACGACCTTTCGATCATAGCTGATATATGTGATTCTGTTGCCGTTATATACGCAGGAAAGGTAGTCGAGTACGGCGACATATACAAAATTTACAAGAATCCCAAACATCCGTACACTCAGGGTTTACTGGGAGCTTTTCCAAACATAAAAGCAAAGAAACAGAAGCTTATAGGAATACCCGGAGCTCCCCCCAACCTAGCCAACCCTCCCTCTGGCTGCAGGTTCCATCCAAGATGTCCTTACGCTTTTGACAGGTGCAAGGTTGAAGAACCAAAGCTCAAAGAAGTAGAGCCCGGACACTTTGTAGCGTGCCATCTTTATGATAAAGGTGATTAAAATGCCTGAACCACTTATAAAAGCAGTAAACATAAAAAAATACTTTCCTGTAAGGATGAGCTTTACAGGATCACTGAAAGGTGAAAAGCAAAAATGGGTAAAAGCCGTAGACGATATCTCGATAGATATATACCCTAAAGAAATACTTGGGTTAGCTGGAGAATCTGGAAGCGGAAAGACTACTTTTGGCAGGACTCTTATAAGGCTGATAGAACCGACCGCTGGCTCAGCCATTTATAAAGGCGTTGATATCTTTAAATTAAAGGGTTCAGAATTAAAAAATTACAGGAGAAAGTTACAGATAATATTTCAAGACCCGTACGATTCAATAAACCCCAGATTAACGATCAG
>JAVBJD010000049.1 GCA_030756715.1 Conexivisphaerales archaeon | reverse complement strand
TTGTATAGCTCTTTTAATTTTTTATCATCAAGGGAGTAAAGTTTCTCATAAATAGTACTTCTAAGCTTTAAGATCATGTCTATTACCTTAACCCTCTCGTTTGGCTGAATCTTTTTGTTAAGAAAAGAATTCAGCGCCTGAAGACCATCATCTCTCACTTTCTTCCCTTTTTCAGTAATATAGTAAACTTTTTTGCCGTTAACTACTTTTTCGTTGAC
This sequence comes from Conexivisphaerales archaeon, assembly GCA_030756715.1. GTDB lineage: Archaea > Thermoproteota > Nitrososphaeria > Conexivisphaerales > UBA164 > CAYFFZ01. Next base: position 5,851 of record JAVBJD010000049.1, on the reverse strand, counting down.
CAGTTCTTGATCTACCAAGAATTCGAGGGTAGGGTAAATTATCCCGGGGCTGGGCTCATAAATTCCATGAAATTTTTGTCCTATCTTTTTTATTACCTCATATCCGTGTGCTTCTTTATCGTAAAGGGAGTCAAGTATAAGCAGCTTTATTATGCCTTTGTTTAGGAAGTTCTTTCCGGTCTTTACCATCTCGAATAAAAAATAGAATACGCTTTATTAAATTTTTTGCATTTACTTTAAGAAACTCTTGTTCCAGGAGGCATATCTTTATCAGTGGTCAACAGTGAAAGGTCTGTATCATTAAAGGCAGCTAGAAGCATCACTTCAGAAGTATAACCTGCCATTGTTTTAGGTTCCAAGTTTGTGACAACTATTACAGTCTTGCCAATCAGGTTTTCAGGAGAATAATATTTGCTTATGCCAGCCACAGCCTGTTTTACGCCATCTTCTCCTAGATCTATCATCACGCGCATCAATTTTTTAGAACTTTCTACTTTGTAAGCTTCCTTTACCTTTCCAACTTTTATTATAATCTTCTGAAATTCGTCAAAGCTAACCTTTTCCATATATTAATATTCGGTTTCAGATTCTTAATAAAGACTTCGTTATTTACATCGAACCGTTATCCTTAAGGATTAATTTCTGTAGTGTCATGTCTCAAAATTTCGAAATACATTTTTGTTTAAAATTTTTTGTAAATTGAAGAAATTTATAAAAATAATAATTAAATGCCGTTCAATATGTTAAAATTTATTATATTACATTTTTATGAAATAATATTTAATAAAATCTAATTGCTTCAAAAAAATGAATGACATTAACAGAAAAAAGGAAAGGAGATCCTACTGCAGTGGGTATATTTTCTTACGGCTTCACACTATTCTTGCTATCAGTCTATGCTATGGGATTCTATTCATGGTCAGAGAGCATTTTGATGATAGCTCCAGCTCTATTCTTTGGCGGACTATTTTTGCTCATAGCTGCTAACTGGGAATACAACAACGGAAATACTTTTGGCGCGACAGCATTTGCGACATATTCAGCGTTCTTTCTTACCTTTGCGTTTGCTCACATAGGGATATACGTATTTAAATTCAACGGAATAGAAGTAGGGCATCTTGTTGGCTTACTGGCCGTTGCCTTCACTATAATGACTCTGATTTATTGGATAGGAAGCTTTAAGATGAACCTTGCCCTTAATCTAACGCTGTTATTTTTGCTCTTCACTTTTATCTTGTATGCTATACCTCTGACTACACTGTCTTCCTCTATGACAACAGCTATGGGAGCTTTTCCTGGCTGTCTTAAACCAGCAGGCTATATAGGTTTTATAGATTCTCTTTTTACCATGTGGGTTGGGGCTGCTGTAGTTATAAACGACAGATGGGAAATGGCTGGCAAAAAAGGTCCTATACCTCTGTTTCTTTTCCAAAAGGAGAAAAAACAGTAATTTTTAAAGTTTTATATTTTTATTTTCTTTCCAGATTTAGAAGCTAACAGGATTCCCGCTGCAAAAGCTCCTCTTTCAGCATCTAACTTTCTATCCCCCCAAGCAGCTATGATCACATCGCCATCTTCTAAACTTTTTACGCAGCTCCTAAAGGCTCTATCGATTTCTGGGTATTTGTCGGTTATACATTCGATAGAAGGGAACCAGAATTTGTTGTCTTCATATGTGATTATCATTGCCCCTTTGGCGCCAAGCCTAATGGCTTCATCCCTCTCTTCCAGCCCTTTATCTACCTTATCTGATGCTTTTTTCACTACTACGCCGTACATGTTTTCGTATTCTTGCATTGCTATTGCCCCTGCGGGGTAGATTGTCTTTTTTATCTCATCTATAAGCGCAATGCCTTTTTTAGTAAGTTCTGTTCCCTTTTTGCTTCTTTTTATGAGGCGTTTTTGCTCGAGCTTCGTGAGTATCTTTCTCACATAACCCTCTCCTAAAAACAATTTTTTTGAAATACTCTTTCTACCAAACCTTCCGTTTTCAAGCATAAAAATTACTCTCAAAGTGTCTACATCTTCTGCCATCTTTGATAAAGATTCAAGACCTTCTTCCAAAGCCCTGCATTTTATTTTTAAAACAAGTATATAGGCTTTTAAAGGTATTTTTCAATACGTTTCCAGAGGCTCTTAATAATCAAACTCCCCTATAACTTCTGAAGACCCGCTTGCATATTCAATCCTTTTTTTACCTTTTCCTATCTCATAAACTCTAACTAAACCAAGTATCTCAAGCTTAATCAGCTCATTATAAAGCTGTTTTTTTGTAATGTTTTCATAATTTTTTTGGAGTTGAAGGAGAAGTTCATCATCAGTAATCACTTTATTCTTTTCAACGGTTTCTAAGATTATGTTCTTTAAAGGGAGCATGTATTATCTTTCAAATCAAAAATATAAAAGCTTATTTTAATTAATTTATCAAGCATCGGAAAAAATAGGCAACGCTTTTAAATATCGAAAACGATAACGTTTTCGATGTGGAACTTTATGCTTTATAAATACAAAATAAGGAAATTTGGAGGATCAAAATGGCTCATACTTGCTCTTTTAAGTCAAGGAGAAAAGAGCGGTGCTGAAATTATGAAAGAGATAGAAAAGCTATCGTTTGGTTTTTGGCGTCCTTCTCCAGGAACTATATATCCAACGCTCTACAAGCTTATAAAGGAAGGTTATATAGTTAGGCTTGAAAACAGTAAATACACACTGAGCGAAAAAGGAAAAGAGGAAATAAAGGGCTTTGAGCCAATAACAGCAGAGAGCTTTACAGTAGATCACGTTCTGGACTTGCTAGAAGGATATGTATACTATTTAAAGGATATCGACAAAAAAGAAATTGAAAAGAGAAAGGATAAGATAAAAGAGATAGCCAAGAGCTTGGAGGCGCTTGCTGAATGAACGAAGCCATAATAAAGGTTAACAATCTTACGAAAATCTATTCGGGAGGAGTTCTGGCTGTAGATCACATAAGTTTTGAAGTTTATGAGGGTGAAATTTTTGCTTTATTGGGCCCTAACGGCGCTGGAAAGAGCACCACTATAGGAATGCTAAACACTTCTCTCAAGCCTACTCAGGGCGAAGCTGAAATAGCAGGATACAGCGTTAACAGAGAACCGTCTAAGGTAAGGTCTATAATAGGAGTAGTGCCTCAGGAATTTTCTGCAGACGAAGACCTTACAGGCTGGGAAAATATAACCCTTATAGGATATCTGTACGGTCTTCCAAAAGAAGTTATAAAGCAAAGGGCTACAGAACTGCTCCAGACAGTAGGCCTCTACAATGTTAAGGACAAAAAGGTTGAGACCTATTCTGGTGGAATGCGAAGAAGGCTAGAAATATCGATGGGATTGATAAACAGACCAAAGGTTCTCTTCCTTGATGAACCGACTCTTGGGCTAGATGTTCAGACTAGAGCGGCAATTTGGGAGTACATTTTGAAGTTAAAGAAAGATTATAACATGACAATATTTTTAACAACTCATTATCTTGAAGAGGCTGATGCCTACGGTGATAGAGTTGCTATAATAGATCACGGCAAGATCTTGGTCATCGGGAAACCAGATGAGTTAAAGAGAAGCGTAACATGGGACACCCTGTTTATAGAAGTTGGCGGTTCTTATGATTCTGTTAGACAGGTTTTGAGTACTTTACCGCCGGTTAAAGAAGTAAACTTTACTGACGGACAAATAATCATAAAAGTTATTGATGGACCTACAGCTATTCCGCTGGTGGTTAGCGCTATTAACTCTGTTGGTCAGGAGGTCAGAAGACTCTCTCTTAGTAGGCCTTCTTTAGACGAGGTTTATATGTATTATACAGGCAAAAGCTTGAGAGAGGAATCAGCGTCAAAGGAAGAAGCTTTTGCTTTAAGGAGGACCTTGAGGAGGGCAAGATCATGAGCGAAGGAAGGCTTTCGCCCTTACATGGCTTATGGGCTCTTACTAACAGAGAGCTAAAGAAGTGGTACAAAGAACCGGTGATCCTTTTACTCAGCTTAGTACAGCCAATACTATGGATCGGAATATTTGGCAAAGCAATGAACTTTACAAACATGTTTAAGAGCGCTTCGTTGGAAATTCCGGGACTTACGATACCAAAGCAGATAATAGATGAAATAGGCTCGCTTGTCCTTAAACAAACTTTTGGTACTACCGATTACTTTTCTTTCCTAGCAGTTGGCATGCTCAGCTTCATAGTGCTTTTCACGTCAATGAGCAGTGGCATGACTATTGTATGGGACAGAAGGCTTGGATTTCTGGGCAAGCTTCTCACAACCCCTGTTCCGCGTGGCTCAATAATAGTGTCAAAGGTAATAGCTTCTATAGTAAAATCACTGGTTCAGGCTACTATAATATTGCTTATAGGCATTCTTCTCGGTCTAAGGTTTTCATTTAGCATAATGGCTCCAGTAGCCTTCCTTATAACTTATCTATCGCTTTTCTTGCTTTCATTCGGCTTTTCATCACTATTCCTCATGCTAGCGCTCAGATCCACTAGGTGGGAAACCCAGATGGCTATAATGAACCTGCTCAATATGCCTTTGCTCTTTTCCAGCAATTCATTCTACCCTATATCTTCAATGCCATGGTGGCTGAAGCCTGTAGCTCTTGCCAACCCGCTCACTTACGCTAACGCTATATCGAGGTGGGCTCTGCTGGGAATAACTCCATCGGTAAACGTGCCGCTGTCATTGGTATACTTGGTTGGTTTTGCGGTTATATTCACTGTACTAGGCATATATCTTTCTTGGCGCTATCTATCTCTCTAAAAATTTATTCAGCTTTTTCTCTTGGGTAGACTTTTCCTTCTATATAATTTTTTATTGCGGCAAAGTATATATCTTCTTCATAATTTACTGAAAGGTTTACATCTATATCTCTGTTTATAACATAACTTGAAAGCCCCCGGAGCAAGACCAATGGCCTGCTCTCGTTAGATTCTCCCATAATCGGCTGGGCCATGGTTGCGATTTGATCCGCTATAGCTCTTTTAGTAACTTTCAGCTTTTTTCCAAAAAGATCTTCAGAACCTCTTTCATCAACAATAGGCAAAATGCCGCTGTAACCTATAGCTATGCCTGTTGTTCCTTTTCTGGTTGGATATATTCTGCTATCTGTAATCACGACGCCGACCTTTGCACCGTAACTATCTAGAATGAAAAGCCTGATTTTTCTTGCGGAAGCATCTGGGTTTTCCGGGTAAAGCACAACATACCCTTCTTTTATATTTGATTTGTCTATGCCCGCGTTTGGTTGAAGTATGCCGTTAATGCTGGCCATGAATATGCCCGCAAAGCTAGGCATAACCGCTTCGCTCTCTCTTAGTACAAGCTCAGCTATCCTCGGGTCTCCCCCATTAGCTTTTGCAAGCTCATAAGCTTCTTCAGTTGGAACAACACCATCAAGCCTGTAGTACCTTCCTTCTGATATCGCCACATATTTTCCAGATACTATGATTATATCCCCATTTTCTGGAAAAACTTTTATCTTGTCAAAAAACTTCTCTATTCTATTGTATATGTTAAACTTTCGGCTTTCTCTCCTCATCCTGTCAGAAATAAGCTCGACCTTTATCACATTTTAATCGAAGGTTGTTCAGCTTAAAATCCTTTTATCTACGTTATACATAAAGTCTGTTGTAGGAAGAAATTTTAGAAAGAGCTTTTTAAAAAACTATTATTGGTTTACAGTTAGCGAAAGCCCCGCCTTTTCAACAGTCGATCAAAACTTTTGCCTAATTTTACGATAAATTTGTTATTCTAGCTGTTTTTATGTGTAATTTTCCTTAAAAAAATACCTCTGATATTGCCTGATAGGCTAGCCAGATATGCTGATAGTCCAAAATTGCA
>JAVBJD010000128.1 GCA_030756715.1 Conexivisphaerales archaeon | reverse complement strand
GTTTTTTCCTTATTTTTTGCTATCGCTTCTTCGACCATCTTTTTACCTTTGGCTATTGTAGCATCAAAGGTCTTCTGTCTTATAAATACAAGGTATGCTGCAATAAACATTGCCATGAAGAACACCATGCTTGTTATGGCTGCGGTAAATCCTATGTGTACAACTATCCATCCAAGAATTAGAGAGTTGAAAGCGCCCATTACATTTAACAGACCGTTGTATATGCCATAAACGGTTGCGCTTGTTTCAGGAGGGGAAATCGTGAAAGCGTTCACCGCCCATGATCCGACCGTAATATTCATAAGCCCAGCTCCAGCAGCCAAAAGTATAACTGTTGGCACGAGTTCTCTTGCAGTACCAGTATAGTAGGAGATTGCAACAAAGAGAAGCATAAGTGCCATGGGAACGAGCGAACCTATCCTTCTTCCCATGACTGTTCCCAGTTTTCTTGACAGTCCATCGTTTACAGGGCCCGAGAAAATATAGCCCAGTAGAAGGGCAGCATCAACAGCTCCCACATAGAGACCCGTTTTTGTCACTGAATGCAAGAAAGAACCGTAAAAGTATGGGGGTATCCAGTAAAGTACAGTGAACAGTATATATCCAAATGATATAAAGATAAGGAGTTCTCCTATTCCAGCCCAGGTCGTAAATATGAGCCTGAGAGAAATAAACCAGGTGTCTTTAGTTGAAAGCACTGAACCTGATTTTTCAACGGGTACACCTCTTGAGCTTTCTATGTATTCTCTTTCTTTTTGTGAAATGTAAGGATGTGTTTGAGGAGTATCCCTTACGTAGAAGTACCATACAGCAGCAAATATTATTCCGATTATACCCCAGAATACAAAAGTGGGTCTCCAGCCCCAGTATACTATCTGGTAAGAACCAATAAGGGCTGCTATGATAGGGCCGAATGCCTGCCCTGAACCAGCTAAAGTGTACATGGTGGATTCTTCCTTTTGATGAGACCATGTTTTAGAAGTTTTTGCGTTCAAAGGCCAAACCGGCCCTTCGCCGGCCCCCATAATCGCTCTCACTATAGCCATCGATATAAAGTTAAAAGTAGCAGCTGTTGCTGCAGTAAATGCTGACCAGAGAGAAAAGAAGATTGTCATGGATTTTCTGCTGCCCAGCTTGTCTGATATCCAGCCTCCTGGGAAA
>JAVBJD010000127.1 GCA_030756715.1 Conexivisphaerales archaeon | reverse complement strand
CGAGCATAGCTATAGCAGATCAGTGGTGCTATTAAATTTAACTGAAACATCTTTTCAAACATGCAAAACGCTTAATAGAGGACTCAAGCGATTTAACCTTATGAAAGCAATGGTTCTTCATAAACCTGCACCGGTTGAAACCGTTCCTTTGAAATATGAAGATTATCCGACGCCCAAACCAAAGAGGGGAGAAGTCCTGATCAAAGTTATATCCTGCGGGGTTTGCCACTCGAACCTTCACATGATAGAGGGGGACTGGGTTCATATAGGGGTTCCAGCAAAGCTGCCAATAATACCGGGGCATGAAATAATAGGAAAGATAGCGGAACTCGGGGAAGGCGTTGATAGCTTTAAAGAAGGTGAAATAGTAGGGGCGCAACCACTGTGGTCTGCATGTGGAAAATGTGAGTACTGCCTTACCGGTAATGAGCACCTTTGCAACGAAGTTCAGATAACCGGGGAAACTGTTGATGGGGGCTACGCTGAGTACTTTTTAGCTAAAGCTGACTACATATATAGGATACCGAAGAACCTTGATCCTGAAATAAACTCTCCACTTTTCTGCCCCGGGGTTACAGCTTACAGGGCTTCAAAGCTTGCAAACCTGGGGCCAAACAAAAAGGTTTACGTGATGGGCATAGGGGGAGTCGGGCACGTTGCTCTGCAGACTTCAAAGCTCTTCGGGAGCGAGGTCATAGCGGTTTCTACAAGCGAGGAACATGCGAAGCTTGCTGAAGAAATGGGAGCAGACCAAGTCGTAATTGCCAAGAGGGACTATTCTGACCTCAAGGAGCACTTCGGCAAAGGAGATTCTGTAATTGTATTTTCTCCAAACCAGAAGGCCATAGACGCTGCTGTGAACATAGTTAAAAAACAGGGAACCCTCGTGGTTGGAGTTTTTGGAAACATCAACGACTTCAGGTTCCCTAAAGAGATAATCGTCAGGGGGAGCGTGATTGGCCCGAGAAAGGACATGCAGGAAGTTCTTGAGCTGGCATCAAAAGGGCTTATAAAGCTTAAGGTGACAAAATACAGGCTGCAGGAAGCAAACGAAGTTCTGAAGAAGCTTAAGGACGGAGAGATCATAGGCAGGGCAGTGCTTTTACCTTAAATTGGAAAGACTAAAGCTCGAGCTTTACGAGTATGTTATAAGTGAACTCAAGATTGA
>JAVBJD010000126.1 GCA_030756715.1 Conexivisphaerales archaeon | reverse complement strand
GAAGCCAGTTCTTCTGCGCCTTCTTTTACTGTTAATTCCATTTTGAGTTTTTCCCATTCTCTCTGGTTCAGTATGCACCCGGGATCCGGAGCCAGCACGTCATGGTAATAGTTGTAGGCCCTGGCCCTGCAACCTCCGCACGTGTACCTGTAAGGACATGAACCACAGTAACCTTCAAGGATGTCCTTGTTTCTGAGTTTTTCTAACAGCGGAGACTTGACCCAGAGCTCTTCAAAATCGTCCCTGAACAGGTTTCCTATTTTGACTTCATCGTCGTGAGGGAAGAAGACACACGGAAAGATATCGCCGTTAGGTTCTATGCTTATGTAAAACCTGCCAGCACCGCATCCTCCTATGAAGTCAGCCAGGTTCTTCAGCTTTGGGTTTGAATACTGCGGGTTATAGAAGTGAGTGGGAACTATGTTTTTGCCGAGATGCTTCTGAGCTTCTACGACCTGAGCTACCATTGCATACTGAGGGGCCGTAGAAAGGTATTCGGTTCCTCCTTTGCCAGTGCTTTCGTAAAGCATCTTTAACAGCTCATACCTCTGGTGAGGTTCAAGATCTTCAGCCACAATCTCTCTACCCCTTCCCGTAGGCACAAAGTTATAGACCATGAGCCAGTTCGCATTTAGCTGCTTTGCAAATTCCATCATCTTCTGCACGTCGTTGATGTTGTACTTTGTTACAGTCATGGAAATTTCAACGAACATCCCTTCTTCTCTGCAGTTCTTTATGGCCTGTACTGCTCTCTGCCATGAACCCTTGACCCTTCTGAAGGAATCGTGCACTTGAGGATCAACACCGTCCAAGCTTATCTGGACGAACTGAAGGCCAGCTTCCCTGTACTTTCTGACAACGTTCCTGTTAGCGAATACCCAGCCGTTAGTGGCCATGGCAACGTACATGCCGAGGTCGTTTGCCTTTTTAACATAATCAATCATGTGAGGTAAAAGGGTTGGTTCTCCTCCTGAGAAAGCCAGAGAAGTTACCCCTGCTTTTGCGAGCTTTTCTATTCCCTGCATAACCATTTCAGGAGTTGCTTCGTCATCTGCCTTTCTTCCCGCGTTCTCATAACAGTGCAGACAGTTAAAGTTGCATGCCTTTGTTATGTTCCAGACAACCTGATATGGAGCCCCGGGCACAAAAGGCCTCCTGACGCCAAAAA
>JAVBJD010000048.1 GCA_030756715.1 Conexivisphaerales archaeon | reverse complement strand
TCAGCCCTTGTGGCCTGGATCACTCAAGCCAATCCTGAAAGTATTTAAAAAGCAGTAGGGGATTAACTTGAACTATTTTATATTAAGTGATCTCTAAAGAACTTTCAAATAAGGAGCAACTTTGTGTTTGAAGAAGATTACTTTAATTATAGTTAATGAGAACTCAATCCCAAAAAGATACAGTTATATGTTAAAGCAACAAAATTTTTATTAAAAACTAATAGCATTAAGCTTTTAAAAGCTTTAAAGTACTATAACTTAGTAACTCTTGACTCTCCATCAACCTTTTCAAAAGTAAAGATTGCACTCACGCTTTCGTTCTCAAATATTTCCTTATCATGCGTAATTATTATGATCTGCCTTATTGCATCTCTCATGCTTCTTACTAGGTCGACAAATGCTTTTTTCCTTTCTTCGTCTAAATAATTAGTTGGCTCGTCCATTATTATGAAATCTATGTTACCCGAGCTCAGAAGCTTTGCTATAGCGAACCTTATGGCAACTGCAACTGCAACCTTTTCTCCCCCACTTAGGGCGCTTATATCCTGAAATCCAGAACCAGTGTAACACCCTATGCCTACTCTTGACTCTTCTTCGCTGATTTTAATCTCTGAAATTCCAATTGAAAAGAGCTGTATGTAATCAGTAGCAAAAGTCGAAATACTTTTTACGGCCCAAGACCTTAACCCCTTTGCAAGCTCTCCGTCCCTATGAAAGATCTTTTCCCTAATTTTATTAAACTTTTCAACATAAACGGCGGCCCTTTTTAATTCTTTTAGTGCTGGTTCGAGCTTTTCCAGCGATTCTTCAGCGCGCTTTGCTATGGCTTCATTAGCGGCCACAAGAGAGCCCATATCATCAGCCTTAGTCCGAAGGTCATTAACCTTCTTTTCAAGCTCATTATATTTTTCCTCACTATACCCTTCTGTTTCCTTCTTAAGAGATTCAATTCTTTTAAAAAGCATTGCTGCTTCTGTATCTAAAATGTTTTCAGGACCAGAAAGCCTTTTTTCGATATCTAAAAGCTCTTCCTGCATGACCTTTATATCGGCTTCGCTGAATACACCTTTGGACGAGAGCCATGTCTTGGCTTCTGTTATCTTTTTTCTTAAATCGTTTACATGACTTTCAGTTTTATACTTTTTTTCTCTTAAGAATTGGCTTTTTTCCTGTAGAGCTTTGAGGTTCTTTGCTATTTCCTCGTACTCTTTAAGTTCTTTCTCTTTTTCCAAAATAGATGTTTCTAGGTTCTTTATGTTTTCCTCAAGCAGCGAAATCTGGTTCTCTATTCCTGAGTTTTCTATCTCTATCTTATGAGCCTCCCTTATAGTCTCTAACCTTTTTTCAACATCTTTTTCCTTTTTCCTAAGTTCATTTATTTTATCGTTTATAACCTTAAGCTCTCGATCAATATGACTTAGTTTATCATTTACGTCTTCCCCTCTGACAGGGGATCCACATACAGGACATACTCCATCTTTTTCTATCAGCTTATAGTTGCTAAGGAGTCCCTCAAGCTTGGCTTTTTCCTTTTCCAGTTCTCCTAGCTCAGTCCTTATACCTTCAAGTTCATTTTCAACATCTTTTTCTGGAACGAGGAGTGATCTATCAAGAGGCTTAATAGAAGCTTTAAGACTTTCTACCCTACGTTCGTTCTTTACCTTTTCTGATTTTTTCAAGTCTATTTCTTTCTTTAGTTTCTCCGCAAAATTCGCTGCGCTCCTAGCTGTCTCAAGGGCCTTTAAAGTTTCTTGCAATTCTGTCTCAAGACTCTCAAGTTCGTTTACAGCATCGTTCAGAATCTTTTCGATCCCCCCTGAAATAACTTTAAGGTAATTTATAGCAAGCGGTATGTCTTTTTCAAGATCTTTTCTTTTCTTTTCAAACTCAGCCTTCTTCTCCATTACGTGTTTCTTGAACTGTTCCATTGTTGCTCTGAGCTCATCTGACTTTGCCTTAAGTGCAGACATCTTTCTAAGATCTTCCTCAGCCTTTTCTTTTTCTGTTTGAATAGGCTCGAGCTCTTTCCTTATCTTTTGTGCTTCTGTTTCTGCATTATTTTTGCTTTCCTTTAGGTTTTTAATGTCCTTTTCCAGCTGCTGTAAGCTGTCTATGCCGTAACCGTACTTTTCAGCTACCATACCCCTAAACAGTTCTATAGCTTTCCCCATAGTTTCTGAAGTTTCACCAAGCGCGTCTATCCCAACTACGCTGTTTATAAGATCCTTAAAGTCCTTTGGGGTGTAGTTAACTATCTTATCGAGCTCTCCCTGTTGAACGATAGCAACTATCTTCATCTTTTCATAATCAAGCCCCAGTATTCTTGCTATAGCCTCCTCGACAGATTCCCCGTACTGTTTTCTTTCTCCTGTAACCAAAATTCCGAGTTCAACATCCTTGAGCGCTGCTCCTTCAAGCCTTCCCCTTCTGTCGAACTTCCTTTCAGCTATGTACTTCCTTCCGTTTACGGTAAAGACTACTCTAGTATAACCCTCTGGCGCCCCCCTGAATACAATGTTAGCGTTGTTTCTACCCCTTGTGTGTTCGCCATACAGAGCATAGGTAATGGCATCAACCACTGAAGACTTGCCGGATCCGTTGCTACCAACAAAAACATTTACGCCGTCCTCAAGTACTATGTTCGTGATTCTGTGGGAAAGGAAGTTGACAAGCTCAACGCTCTCTATCAATCGAACTCACCTTTTTCAAAAGATTCCCAGAGCTTTTTAGCCATACCTTCGGGATCCTTTGATAATGGAAGAAGCTCCTCAACGGCAAAAACCCCTTCTTTACCCATTATCCTCTGAGCCTGAGCTAGTATCTCTGATCTAAGGTCTGCAGGTCTTTCGCTCAGCAGTTGTTGGGTCTCTTCTTCCTCAAATTTTGTCTGCAGAATCAAGGACGCTTCGTTAACGGGTTTCAGCAAAGAATTCACAGTAGCCCTGCTTATATTTTTTCCTCTTATTACAACCGTTACTACAGGCTTTTTTCTGAGCCCTGAAATTTCTTTTAGTATTTCGTTAATACCCCTTTCAACATCGCTGTAGTCTAGCGTGAACTTGAAACTCTTCCTCGAGCTCTGAAGGTTAACGCGTTCAACTGACGAGCCTTCAACGCTTAGATCAACAACGTTGAAACCCCCGGAAGCTTCAGTGGCTCCTGGGTAGCTTACAGTTCCTTTTAGTCCTGAAAACCTTTTTGTTCCAGGGTCGTGCAGGTGTCCCATTGCATAGTAATCAAACCATGCAGGTAGATCCGAAGTAGCCATTTCTCCCGCGTATTCGTGGAACTCAACGAGCCCTTGGTGCAGCACAAGTATGTTCTTTCCAGGGTTCTGCTTTAGGTTTGATAGCTTCTCTCTCAAAAGCCTTATTTCGCTCCTCCTGTGCTTGTTAAACCCGACCAGAGTTATTCCTTCGATTATATGCGACTGTCCGTCACCAATGTATGATGCATAACCCATTTCTTCTAGCAGAAGAGGGAAAGGTACGTCCTTCATCCTGCTTATGTCGTGTTCTCCGAGAACAAAGAACATCTTTGAGCCTGCATTTTCGAGTTTAACGAGTCCGGAATAAAGGTTTTTCACGGCAAGCCCAGGAGGCTTCGGGGAATCAAAGACATCACCGGAATGAACTACAACTTTAATGTGATCCTTTAATATTATTTCTAAAGCTTCGTTAAATGCGTCATAAAAATCTTCAGACCTCTCTCTGAGACCGTATGGCATGGCTCCTAAATGTGTATCAGAAATGTGCGCTATCATCAACGGAGAATCATCTCATCGGTTCGTTCTTCTGCAACCCCCGAAAGCTTTTTCTTCATAGACCACTCGTTTGTAGCTCTTATATCTGAGCCAACAAGCTTTTCTTCAACTAGATCAATCATTGCAACGGTAGGGAGCCTTACCCACTGTCCCAAAAGGACAGCTTCTCCGCTGTTAAGCGAGGGCAGACCTGAAGCTACTTCTTCAGATACGAGCTCCGAAGATTCAACTATGTAACTCTGATCTCTTGGCTGCGATATTCTGAAGACTGCAAGCGATCCCATCTGGCTGAGGACGTCCTGGCTGAGCCTGCTAGGCCTCTGCGAAGCAACTATAAGTCCAACCCCAAACTTCCTGCCCTCTCTGGCTATTTTCGAAATTATTTCCTGCGCTTCGTTATCTTCACCTTCAGGGAAGAAAGCGTGCGCCTCTTCAACGGCTATTATCACAGGAGTGTCAAAGATTATGTTCTCGCGTTCGCCGTGCCTGAACGCCTTTCTCTGATCGAGTATTTCTCTTGCATAGTAAGCTATTATTAGCCTTGACTGAGACTCTGTCAGCTCTGACATATCTAACACGTTTACCATGTTAGGCTTGACCATGTTTACAGGATCTCCTATTTCAGTATCAAAGATCCTGCTGTTTCTTCTCCTTGCCCCGTTGATTATTTCGATAACCCTTTCTGCTACCTCTGGATAACGCGCTTCATTGTGCACGTTGTTTTCAAGTGCGCCCCAGAAGTCCTCTGAAGCCTTTACTTCGTTTGTAAGTGCCCTTGTCAGAACTTCCCTCTGTTTTGATGCGTTTTCCCTTATTTCCAGCAGGTCTGCGAGCTCATCAGAGTCGAGAACCCTTGGGTTTATCTTTGCCCTTATCAGGACAGAACCTTTAAGAGAAGAATACTCTCCATGGTAATCGAAGATAATCATTGTTCCCCCTAAGTTCATTACTGCCTTTGCTATAAGTGCAAGTAGGTTAGATTTTCCGCTGCCGGTAGCCCCAAGTATGGCGAGATGCCTTGAAGCAATTGCGTCAAGATCTACTCCTACCCTTACAGAACGCTTTCTTAGCAAAGAGCCTACTTCAACGCCGTAGCTGAATATTTTTTTCAGCAGGTCTTCAGAAGCTTCATCAACAGGCGTACCCGGTTCAGCTGGCAAAGAAGGCATTTCAGCTTTCCCTTTTTTTAGCGAATCTACCAGTCCAAGCACCCTAACAACAGAAGAGTAACCTCTGTCCCTGACATTTCCTGAAGCTACTCTTTCAGCTTCGCTAGCTGTCATGTAGTCCCTTGCGTCTTCCATTATAGCGCTGGTTATCGTGGTTTCTTCGACCATCCCAAGTATATCGCCGTCGCCTGTCTTCGCTACCACGTATTCCCCTAGCCTTGCAGGTTTTTCTGAAATTATGGTAAATTCATCGACTTTTGACTCGTTCGCAACTATGGCTTTCATTCCCATAGAACCTCCCTAGCGCTGGGCTCAGCTCCGAGGCCAAGCAAAGTTTCAGCTGTTTTCATATCTTCATCTGTAATCTTGCAGATCTTGTGTGCAAGGAGAAGAGGGTATGGATAGCCGTTTATAGAGACTGAATGGAGCATTCTGACAACTTTAAGGGCTTCAGGTTCGTTTATCTCTCCCGGAACCTCAACCTTTATAACTGGAGCCCAATCAGCAAGCCTTGCGTAAAAAACAGATACTCCATGAGGATCGTATCTTACTCTTGATATCCCTGCTTTTGAAGTGTATTTTGAATAGTAATAGATGTCCCCCACGCTTCCGTTAAAGTCATTTTTTGTTTCAGATGTCTTGGCTATGAATATTACGTTACCCCTGTTTATCAGGTCCTTAGCGTATTCTATGAAAGCCTTTTCTTTTTTATGGTTCCTGTCATAGATCAATGCAAGGGCTGAGTTGTCTATAAGCGTCATGTAGCCTTTTTCTGAAGCTTCAACAGCAAGTTCGTATTCAAAATCCATGCCGATGCTTTGCAGATATCTCTGAGTGTTATAAGCAATCTGTCCATTCTCAGAAGTTGTCGGCGTATCAATATCGGCTATGTATTTTGGAGTTGCGACGTTTTTGCCAGAAGAGTCAACCGCCACCGCGTCTACCACGTAGAAGAAAAAACCGTGATGCCTTGTGCTGTTCCAGCTACTGTCTATACCGGCAAAAAAAGCGCTCAGGTCCTCTATCTTTTGCTCGTTCCACATCTCCTTTACCTTTATAGCCATCTCTTCGTCCTCCCTTATCTTTCTCAGCATGCTTTCCCTGTTTTCATTTATAAATGCATAAACCTCAGATATCACGTGATCATTAAAAACGTCTCAAATATTTAAACTAAGGGGATAATGTATTTGAAGCTAAATTTTTCGAGGCTCTAATTAAAAAGCACAAAGATTCTATAACGCTTTCTGTACATTTAAGCGTAAAAATAAGAGTTTTTGTGCAGTTCACAAAGGGTCAGGTTTACATTACAATTACATCTTCTAAGATGATAGCTTTAAAGCTCATAAATGCCTGATCTTG
>JAVBJD010000125.1 GCA_030756715.1 Conexivisphaerales archaeon | reverse complement strand
TTCTTGGACAAGAACTCATACATATTCCTTCATAGCTTTTGCGATAGGTCTTCTACTTGAAGGGTACATCTTCGGAATTGCCCCGGTAGCAACTTCATGGTACACTATTCCAAAATCAATCGAAGTGCTCATACTTGCTTGGCCGTACCTCTGGCTCGTAATAGGCATAGCGGTTTACGGCCCTATTTCAGACGCCATAGGGAGGAAGAAAACTTTCTACTACTCTATGACCATGTACGTAATAGGAGGCATACTGCTGATCTTCAGCTACAATTACGCTCTGGTGCTAACGGCTCTTGCGATACTGCTTTTTGCGGCAGGCGGTGAAATGAACACGATCATGGTTATGGCTCACGAAATATTTCCAAGGGCACACAGGAGCAAGGCCATGATGATGCTGATGGACTTCGTTGCTCTTGCCAGCGTACTTCTTGCAGCGGTCAGCTTCCTTTCGTTTTCTTCCACAGCTCTTTTCAGCAGGGAGATGACAGGGATAATAGTTCTGATAACAGTTACGGCCCTGTTCATAGCTAGGTACAAGATGCCGGAGTCAATAAGGTGGCTTGAAAAGAAGGGAAAGAAGGAAGAAGCCTTGCAGCAGGTTCAGAAGTACTTTGGTCAGGGAGCAGCGGCATCAGAAAAACCTGAAAGCGCAAGCGTAAATGTGCAGCAGAAGAACGTACCTATCTGGTTCAAGGAGCTGGTTCTAACGCTTGTGGCCTTCGCAAACGCTGCAGGCTACGGTCTTCTCACTTACGCTCTTGCACCCCTTTACTTTCCAAACCTCCTTCCTTACATATTTCTTATAGCAGGAGTTGCTGGATTTGCCGGCGGCTTCCTTGGCCTTGCAGGTGACAGGCTCAGCAGGAAGTGGCTTCTTTTCATATCATCTCTTGGAGTTTTCGTAGTAACCCTTGTCATCTGGGCAACGATATCGATCTGGACAAAGGTTCTCGCTCTTTTCTGGGGCCTTCTCATAATACTGAACGTGATAGTTCAGTGGGACTACATGACCGAAGACACGATGAAGGGAGAGCTCTGGCCAACAGGGCACAGGGGAAAGCTCACAGCTTTAGCCAGGGTCCTTTCGATAGGAGCCTACATTCCTCTTCTCTACATAAGCACAAACTTCACGATAAACCAGTTCATACTTATGAACGCGCTTGTCTGGCTAGTAGGGCTTATAGCCGCAACAGCGTGGCTGATCT
>JAVBJD010000124.1 GCA_030756715.1 Conexivisphaerales archaeon | reverse complement strand
TAAAACAAAATTCTTAACATTAATATATGCGGAATCGATTTTAAATATTGTAAATGCTACCGGAGCTGATAAAGGTACAGCGTGGTTCTTGGTACGACGTTGGCGATAAAGAAGTAAGACACGGTTGCGTATACACATACAGAGTAAGCTCGATAGACGTTCTAAAAGACAATAAGATAGGAGAGTGGATGCTTAGCGTCTTTATTGACAGGTGGAAGACCAAAGCTTTTGTGAAAGCAACGCTTTCAGAAGATTCTAGTCTTTTAGCGAATGAAATAAAGACAAAGGCGGTCGTGTTCAAGCAGGCTTCACCTGAAAACTTGAACTATTATAATTATTTTTATCACCTCGTTTCATATATTAAGCTTAAAGGTGCAAGGTTGAGCAGAGAAAGAGTAAGTTCAGAAAACGAAATACCTCTTTATATAAGGAACGACGATTACTTAAAAAAGAGCAACAAAGTGAAATTTGAAAAATATAAGGAAGTTATAAAAGGAAAGAAACAGTTCAGTGACAAAATCGTTGTGCTAATAGAAAAAGACAGTTCATGCCTGCTTGCATACTATTATTTTCTTGAAGTGATAGTTGGCGCTTATTTTAACAGCGAACAATCTACATTGGACTTATTAGATTATCAGTGTAATGCATCAAACTGTTTTTAAAGCGCTAACCATCAGATATAAAAAATACCGATGATTAAATATAACTTCTTTGGGGTAAAGGGGCGAAAGTTATTTTCTATAACCGAATAACGAATCGATCGTGTGCTAAGAATTAAAGGGTATATTTAGGTCTTGCCTTATAGCTCTTCTTACATAAACGGTTATTACATTGCTTTTCTTTATTTTATTTAATTCTTGCTGAACCTCTATAAGTGCTGTACGGCCTCCCGAAAACAATACCATTATAATACCGTCTTTTTCTCTAAAAAATTTTTTCAGTTCATTTATGAAGCCTTTGCTCAAAAACAGGCCTTTAAGTTGGAAAATTTAAAAAATTAACAAAACGCTAATAGGAGCTGAATCTGCATGAAAATCCCAGCTAAAGCGTTTTGGTAAGGAGCTAAATTTTTACAAAAAAAAACAAAAGGCTCAAAAAATTTATAATGATTATATTAATTTAAATTACGTATGTCTAAAATTGTGTAGAATATACAATAATGAAAACATGATACTAATCTCTCTTACGAAGGAAAAATAACATGATTATATTATATAATGATATTGCGCTTTTTTCTTTTTATAA
>JAVBJD010000047.1 GCA_030756715.1 Conexivisphaerales archaeon | reverse complement strand
CCTGCGGACCTCCCAGCTGTGGATCTAGCGGGCCAAGAACTGCATTTTCGTCCATGATTATTTTATCGGCCGCTATAGAGATCAATGTTCCTCCGCTCATGGCATAATGCGGCACGACGACTACTTTCTCACCTTTATGCTGTTTTAGGGCTCTTGCTATCTGAGAAGCCGCAAGAACCAGACCTCCAGGTGTATGAAGTATAAGCATAATAGGAACGTTTTGCGGTGTTGTTCTTATGGCCCTTATTATAGCTTCTGAATCTTCAATATCTATGTACCTGTAAATCGGAAACCCTAAAAGACCCATCTTTTCCTGCCTGTGAATCATGGTTATGACTCTGTACTTGTACTTCCTCTCAATCGATGCTATGAGCCTCAACCTTGCACCCTGCAGAGATTTAAAAGAAAGCCATGGAGTTATGAGCGCGAGTAAAAAGATTATCCAGAAAAGATATCCTAAAAGCGTGTCTAATGCTCCTAGAGCCGACATTTGATTTATAATTTGAACCTGTAATTTATAAGTTTTTTTTAAAAAAATTATGTTATTAATTTTCACGAATGGGGCTGGCCGGATTTGAACCGGCGATCGCCAGCGCCCGAGGCTGGCAGCCTAGACCAGGCTAGCCGACAGCCCCTCTAAATTGAACTTTGGATCTACTTGCCTTAAAAACTTTATGAGATCTTCCTTAGAAGGACTTCCGCGGGGATCTTCATGAGCAACCTTGTAAGCAGCTGCATAGTTTGCCAGTTTAAGGGAGTCCTCTTCGCCATATCCTAGAGCGAGAGCGGCAGCAAATGCTCCTGCGAAAGCGTCGCCTGCGCCAGCAGAACTCTGTGGTTTCATCCCCAGTTTTTCTAGATTAACTGCTTCAACATGAACACGCTCTCCGAAGATTTCAGCCCCCTTTTTTCCAAGCGTTCTTATTATTTTCGGTCCTTTGCATTCTTTAACATGCTCACTTTCGCTTTCATTTACGATAAAATAGTCCGCGTTGACCTGACATGAATTTTTAACGTGAGTTGCTGGTATGTATATTTTTACCCCTTTTGAAGCGCTAAAAACCTTTTGAGCGAACTCTGGAACAACGTTAGCAGCAACAACAATCTTTGTATTTTGAAGCTCATTTAATAATTTTTCATCGATTATTTCCGGGGTCAGTTTTGAATTTGCACCCGGGTAAGAAATTATCATGTTTTCCCCACTTTTTTCGTCAACAACAACATAAGAGGTCCCGCTTTCAACGTCTTTAAAAATCTTAACGTAATCTGTGTTAACGTTTAAACCTTTAAAATAATTAAGATGAAGTCTGGCAGCTTCATCGTCCCCAAGGGCACCTAAAAAAGAAGCCTTTCCAACTATTTTTGCAAATGCGGAGGCTACGTTTCCTCCCTTACCACCAAGGGCTCTCTTTATCCTGGTTACCTTTGTTTCCCCTCCTGGCTTTGGTATAGATGTCACAAAAAGGGTTATATCGTAGTTTAAAGTTCCGGTAATAAGATAATCCATAGTATTGGTTTTCTAAAAGCCCTTTTTAACGTTTACCGGCATTCATAAATTTTTTCTTATTTCAACGTCATAGACAACCTGCACCGTCCTAGGACCGACCTCCCTAACTACCCTAGAATAGATTACTTTCCCAGAAGGAATCAACTCAATCCCTTTAATCAAAGCATCCTTTTCGTTTGAACCTTTAGGATAACTTATATGCAGATAAACGTGCACAAAACCGTGCTGCTTCAAAGCTTTTACTGCATACTCAAAGTATTCAACCGCTTTTTCTGGCAAAGGCATCAACACCCTGTCGACTTTGTCCTTAAGCTGTTCAGAAACATCGGCAGCATCTTTAAGGTAAGGAACGACCTGTCCCTTAAGCTTGTTCAGTTTTATGTTTTCAACCATATAATCATAAGCGTATGGATTAATCTCGGAACTGTGTACGATTGCCTCTCTTTTCTTTGCTATAACAATAGAAAAGGTACCAACGCCTGCGAACATGTTAAAAACAATCTCATTATCAGCTACCAAATCAGCGATCCTCTTTCTCTCCTGACTTAACCTCGGGGTAAAAAATACCTTCGTAACGTCGACCTTAAAAACACAACCGTTTTCTTTGTATAATGTTTCGCTTCTTTTTTCCCCAGCTATGTGAACGAGTTCCCTAACCCTGTAATCCCCCTCAACGGGGCCTATCTGGGCCCATACGGACTTTACATTTTTGTTAAATTTCATAAGCGCTTCTCCAATTATTTCAGAATGCTCCCTTAAATCTTCGGGAATCCTGATGACAGCTATATCCCCTATAAGGTCAAAGGCACCAACAACGCTAGCTGCCTTTTCTCCAATAATATCTTTCAAAAGTTCTTTTAAAGGCCGTGGCATTTATCTATTATGTTTATATATAAATAAAAAAATTTATAGTGATTTCTAAGCTGGCTGATGTAATGAGCGAACTTATCGAAAAAGCAAAGATAGGAAAGATGCACGTTTACACGTTTATAGCGGTTTCTATGGGTTTTTTCATATGGGGAATGCTATCTACTTTTGCGCCGATTAGCACTCTAATAAGCAAGTTTATCCCCAGTACAATGTACGTATTTGTTCTTTCTGTTCCTCTTGTTTTCGCTCTGATAGGAAATTTTTTGATGGGGTTCATCGCCGACAAGATCGGGAGAAAGATGGCTTTTATAATAACAATGCTGAGCTATGGTGTTGGAGTTTTCCTTTTTATAATTTCTGAAAACCTAGCAGTGCTAATGGCTTCTCTATTTTTAACTCAGTTTGGCGTGGGAGGAGAAGAGCCGGCGCTGCTAGCTCTTTTGAGTGAAAACATGCCTGTGAGGTACAGAGGCGCAATTCTCGGGATAATGCCCAACTTTGCAAACATAGGAGCTGCTGTGGCTTCAGGCATCGCTATACTTACGCAGGGGGCTTTTTATCCCACAAAGGTAGCAATAGGAGTAACGGCTTTTATAGCAATCGTAATACTCGTTTTCTCCAGACTTTCTATGCCTGAATCAGTAAGGTGGCTCGAAATAAAGGGAAAAACTGAAGAAGCAAAGAAATACGCATCCTCGGTGAAAGCTGCTGATGAAAAATTAGAAGAAGCTTTGCCTACTGCTAGTTTAAGGTTTAGGTTTGCTTTTCTTGCAATAATAGGAATATCGCAGTTCCTCAGTTTCGGGCTTATGGCTTATATACTTGGACCCGCGGAGTTCCCTAGTTTAACTGCTCAGATACTTTTTGTAGCTAACATAGGCGCTTCTGTAGCTGGATTTATAGGAGCCTACATAGTAAACGGAATATCGAGGAAAAAATACATTCTTTTCTCATTTTTGGGAGGATTGATAACGATGTTCCTCATACTTCCATTTGCAAGCACAGAGTCTTTAGCTTTGTTCTATGCTCTGTTATTCCTCAATATGACCTTCAGCGAATTTGCCTGGATTTCAAGAACTGTGCTGGAACCGGAACTTTTCCCCACGGGGCTCAGAGCTGGGCTTATAGGTGTTATAAGGACAATAACTTACGGGACATACATAGCTTCAATATATATTACGTTCAACTTTACCGTTTCGCAATACATATATTATAATATTGGGCTTTGGCTGCTGGGCTTTTTTGGGGCTTTGATGTGGTATTTTAGGGGGTTTGATACAAACAAAAAGAGCCTGAAAAGCCTCGATAAAATTTGAATTAAATTGTTAGTAAAGCTGCAACGAGCCCTGTAAGAAATACTCCGTCAAATATCCCTGCCCCACCTATGCTTACGAAAGAAGCCCCGAGCTTATCCAGCTTGTGAAGGTTAGTCAAATCAGCTCCTATTAGAGAGCCCATAGTTCCAGCTATATAAGCAACAACAGGCGCCATGTGGCCGCCAAGTATTATGCCCAGCAAAGCAGCAAATATAGGGGGTATGAAGAAAGGCGTGACTATGCCAAGACCTTTTACGGGTCTTGCTATTGCGTGAATGAAAATTGACGAAATTACAACAGAAATCAGAATAGGGAACCACATGTTAAAATGAATTATCACAAGGTATATGGACGCTAGAGTTGGTATAAGAGCTCCTCCAAGGTTTACTGCTACAGTAACCCTTTCATAAGAATAAAATGGAACATAAAGTTCTATTCCAAAGAAAGTATAGCTTTTTAACATTATAATAGGTTCCCTGCTTCTTATTGTAGCTACCGGTATGTTTATGTTTGCACCTATCAGCGAGAGAAACGTCATTATTATGATTTGAATTGGTGTAAACCCAAGTATTTTAAAAGAGTAAAATATCGCAAAAATAAGCACAAAAAACAAAAGAAGAGCGAATATGAGATACAGTGATGCTCTGTGTGATCTGTGTATTATAGGTTTCAACGATTATCATTATAGAACGATCTGTTTATATGCATTATCGTACACTTTTAATCTTTATGGTAAATGATGATGAGCTGGAAATAGCAGTGCTGCATCATTTGAAAATCGCAAACGTCGATTACGCTTTCAGTATAGCTAGAAATCTTGGCGTTGATACTGAAACAATTATATCAGAACTGGAAAAACTTGAAAAACAGGGTTATGTAAAAAAGGTGTTTGGTAAAGGTTTGAAAAGGACAAGAGCAAAAATGAAGAGATCGCCGGAAGTTACAAAGCATCACACGTATTATACGCTAACAAAAGAAGGAAAGGAGTATCTAAAGAACAAATTGAAAAACCAGTCATAGAGCATCGATCAGTTTTAAGATCTTATCTGCTATATCTTTGAGTTTCTTTTTGTCTTCCTCGCTCAATCCTTCAGTTTCTGCCCTTTTTTCAAGCCTGTCTAATAACGCTTCCATCATGAACGTTATGCTCCTTATATTTATAGCAAACGGTATTGAACTCATATAATCTATCCCGTGCGGCGTCAATCTAAGCCTTCCATCATCTGTTTTTTCTATCAAACCTTCTCTTTCTAATTCCATTAAAAGAGGATAAAGAGAACCAGGAGAAGGTCTCCAGCCTAAGACCCTTACTAGATCATACGCTATTTCTATTCCGTTTTTAGGAGATTCTAAAAGGCTAAAAAGAACGTATGTCCTTAGCCCTAGATGTCCTCTTCCTCTCCCTCTATGCATATCATATTTTTATATCAGTAATTTAAAAACATGCGCTATTTACTGAGTTTTATCTTTTATGGCTTGGCTTACAACCAATTTAATATAAATAATTAAGATAAAAATATTAAAAAATAAAAAAATTAAGCTTTAACGTCGTGCCCTGCTAAACTCCTTCCTCCAGTTTCAAATCCTTTGTAATACCAATATATTGCTGATATCAACCCAACTATGAATACAACGGCTATGGCTGCTGATGAATAGTTAAAGAACGGCATAAACTGGGCAGACGATAATGGATAGAAGTATATTGATAGCAGCATCGTTATAATTCCTGCAATGATCCATACAAATGTTCTAGCAAGAGAAACCCACCTTCCTCTTGATATAGTTGGGAAAACTTCTGGCTCGAGCATAGCTCTTACACCCCACGTAAGTTCAACTCCAAAGAACTGAACCGCTATGAGTGCTAAAAGTAGCAAGCCAGTTGTTGCCCCTGTTGCTGCAACGTATGCCCATAACAAAAGCCATAGTATAAATTGTGAACCATATGCAAGAAGCGCAGCATTTTTTCTAGAAATTCTGTGAGCAAAGAAGACACCAAACAGAATTCCAAGAATAGCCATCGCAAAGCCTCCTATGACAGGTATGAGGCTAGAATAGTCTGTAAAGTAAAGATAACCTATGTCATAAGTAATCCATACAAAAGCAACGTCCTGCACTATTCCTATCAAAGTTATAAGTAACCATCTCAGCGGTACCCCCATTGTAGGTTTTACATGTTCCACATTTTCTTGATCAACTTTTTGCCATGCCTCCTGTACTGACTCTGGAGTTTTCTTTTCCGTAGCTTCCCACGGAACGGACTCTTTAACTGAAAAGAAACCTATTATTAACGCTATCAAAGGAGCCAATAGCAGTAAAGCATATGCCACTTCATCTTGTACAGAAGATGCCCCAAGCAACGCAGGAATGAAAACAAGTGCTACGCCTATGTTACCAAAGTTTTGAACTACCACTAGCAGGTTTCCTCTGTACTTTGCAGGCACGCTTTCAGAAATAGCCGCAAGTATTGGCGTTTCAGCTCCTATTGCAGCCATTCCAACAAGTATGAATGAAATTATTATTGCAGTTGCATTGCTAGGAGCCGCCAGATATATTGCTATGCCTATAACTATCATTGCTGCCGTTATTAGGAAGGCTTTCCTTCTACCCAGGTAGTCCGTCATGTAGCCAGCAAGTAGGGCTCCAAAACCTCCTGCTATAAATCCAGCGCTCAGGCTTAAATAGTAGTATTTCTCAGGAATTATGCTTGTAATAGCAAAAACTGGACCATAACTTTCAGCGACACCGTATACCAGCATGCCCATGGCTAGAGCAAAAACAGCTAACCACGGTATTTTGGCCTTGGTTTGAACCAGCTTTGCACCAGACTCGCCCGACGCATTGGCTATTTTTTTATACTCTTTTTTGTCGGGATCTTTAGGTAAGCTCATGAGTGATAATCTAATTAGATGCGTTTTATATAAATGTTTCTTTACAGAAATA
>JAVBJD010000123.1 GCA_030756715.1 Conexivisphaerales archaeon | reverse complement strand
TTTTTCTTTAATGAGGCAAAAAGTTATTAATCTATCAGTTTCACCATTTAACGTTGCTAAAGAAGCGAATACTCATATCAGCCCTCATCATAATGTTGTTTAACTCGGTTTACCAGTACTCATGGAACGTATTTGCCCTTTACCTTGCACATTACTACGGGCTTTCAGTAATGGTAACCGAAGCCATGTTCTATGTCTTTGTATTCATGAGTACTTTTCTTCAGATACTAGGCGGTTACATATCAGACATTAAGGGCCCAAGGCTTGTGGGCATCATTGCAGCTGTGCTTTCTGCAGCTGGCTACATAGCTTTTATGAGAGGCGTGGACCTGCCTTTGAGGTTTCTTCTCTGGGCAGGCGGTTCAGCCGGCGAAGGCATTTTATATGGAATAGCTACAAACTCAGCTTTAAAGTGGCACAAAGAAAACAGAGGTCTTGCTGTTGGTATTGTCTCTCTTGGTTTCGGAGCCGGTGCAACGATCTTTAACCCTGTATTTCTGGGCATCCATAGCCTTCAGCAGATAAGCGTCATAATGTTTGTCCTTGAAATCATAATTTTGCCTCTCCTGGTCATGAACCTTTCATATCCGGAAAAACTCAGCGGAAAAAGGCCTCGCGAAGCCGTCTTTACTTTACCATTTATCCTGATCTATCTTTCGTATTCTCTTGGGACCGTTCCGTTGATCTCTCTGTCATCAAGCCTGTTTATTTTGAGAAGCGGTTATTCATTGCTTGTTGCAATAATCCTCTTCCCCCTGATGAGCGGTCTCGGAAGGCCTTTTATGGGCAGATTTTCAGACAGGATCGGAAGGATTAAGACAATTTTCATATCTTTATTCATATTGATAATTTCTGGTATACTTGGGGTTTTTAACACGCCACTTCTGCCTGAGATACTCATAGGTTTTCTCGGGGGCTCTTTGATCCCGCTGTTTTTTGCGCTCGTGGGAGACTACATGGGAGAAGCTTACTCCGCTTCTCTTACGAGCATACTTTATACCGGAAAAAGCATAGGCGGATTGATCGGCAGCATAGGCATAGGATATGTATCTGAAAAAAGCGTAATTTATGGATGGATTCTGATGGTCATATCATCTTTATTGTCCTTGTTCTTTTTGTTCATCCTTTTTAAATTGGAAAATAAAAGAAAAGCCTAAATCTATTTTAAAGTAAAATATAAACATTTATGTTTAAAACATCCTAAAATTTGGTTGATAAAAAATGTAAATAATATCATATATTCAAAATTGT